>CALVPU010000211.1 GCA_944353735.1 uncultured Eubacteriales bacterium
ACTTCTACGACGTCGGAACGGTCGGCATCGAGCACGCGCTGCTGCCCGAGCAGGGCATCGTCGGTCCGGGCGAGCTGATCGTCGGCGCGGACAGCCACACCTGCACCTACGGCGCGCTGGGCGCGTACTCCACCGGCATCGGCTCCACCGACATGGCTGCCGGCATGGCGTCGGGCGAGAACTGGTTCAAGGTGCCCTCGGCGATTCAGGTCGTGCTCACGGGCAAGCTCCAGCCGTTCGTCAGCGGCAAGGACGTCATTTTGCATCTGATCGGCCTGATCGGCGTCGACGGCGCGCTGTACAAGTCCATCGAGTTCGCCGGCCCCGGCGTCGCCGAGCTTTCGATGGACGACCGCTTCACCATCGCCAACATGGCGATCGAGGCCGGCGGCAAGAACGGCATCTTCCCCGTGGACGGCGTCACCCGCGCCTACCTCGAGGGCCGCTTCAACCGCCCGTATCAGGTCTACGAGGCCGACCCGGACGCCGAGTACGAGCGCGTGGTGGAGATCGACCTGAGCGCGCTGAAGCCCACCGTGGCGCTGCCGCACCTGCCGAGCAACACGCGCACGATCGACGAGGCGAAGGGCCTGCCGATCCAGCAGGCGGTCATCGGCTCCTGCACCAACGGTCGCATCTCCGACCTGCGCGCCGCCGCGGAGATCCTCAAGGGCCGCAAGGTCGCCGACAGCGTGCGCTGCATCGTCATCCCGGCGACGCAGGAAATCTACCTGCAGTGCGTGCGCGAAGGGCTGACGGAGATCTTCATCGCGGCGGGCTGCGCCGTGTCCACGCCGACCTGCGGGCCGTGTCTGGGCGGACACATGGGCTGCCTCGCCGCCGGCGAGCGCGCCGTCGCCACCACCAACCGCAACTTCGTCGGTCGCATGGGCCACGTCAAGAGCGAGGTCGTGCTCGCCAGCCCGGCGGTCGCCGCGGCGAGCGCCGTCAAGGGCTGTCTGGCATCGCCCGCGGAACTGTGAGAAGGAGGCTGAACGCACATGGTCACCGGTAAGGTCTACAAGTACGGCGACAACGTCGATACCGACGTCATCATCCCCGCGCGCTACTTAAACGCGCCCTCGCCGGAAGAGCTGGCGAAGCACTGCATGGAGGACATCGACCCCGGCTTCGCCGCCCGCGTGCAGCCCGGCGACATCATCGTCGGCGGCGCGAACTTCGGCTGCGGCTCGTCGCGCGAGCACGCGCCGATCGCCATTCGCGCCTGCGGCGTGCGCTGCGTCATCGCCGCCAGCTTCGCGCGCATCTTCTACCGCAACGCCATCAACATCGGCTTCCCGATCCTCGAGTGCCCCGAAGCGGCGCGGGCGGTCCAGAACGGCGACACGCTGTCGGTCGACTTCGCTTCCGGCGTCATCCGCGACGACACCACCGGCGAGACGTTTCAGGCGGCGGCGTTCCCGCCGTTCATCCAGCGCATCATCGAGCACGACGGCCTGCTGCCCTACCTGAAGGCGCGCATGGACGCCGGGGAGGTCCGATAACATGAACTACGAAATCGCACTCGTGCGGGGCGACGGCATCTGCCTCGAGACCGTCGACAGCGCCGTGCGCGTGCTCGAGCGCGTCGGCGAGACGTCCGGTCACCGCTTCCACACCACGCCCTATCTGGCGGGCGGCTGCGCCATCGACGCCTGCGGCGTCCCGCTGCCGGAGGAGACCGTGCGCGGCTGCCTCGCCAGCGACAGCGTGCTGCTCGGCGCGGTCGGCGGACCCAAGTGGGACGGCATGCCCGGCGACCGCCGCCCGGAAAAGGCGCTGCTGGGGCTGCGCAGCGCGCTGGGGCTGTACACGAACCTGCGCCCGGCAAAATTGTACGCGCCGCTGCGCGATTCCTGCCCGCTGCGCGCCGACATCGTCGCCGAAGGCTTCGACCTGATGATGGTGCGCGAGCTGACCGGCGGCATCTACTTCGGCGAGCGCGGCAGGCGCGAGGGCACGTACGGCCCCGAGGCGTACGACACCGAGGCGTATTCCGTCATGGAGGTGGAGCGCATCGCCCGCGCCGCGTTCGACGCCGCGCGCAAGCGCCGCCGCCACGTGACCTCGATCGACAAGGCCAACGTGCTGGAAACCTCGCGGCTGTGGCGCGAGACGGTGCGCCGCGTGGCGGAGGAATATCCGGACGTGACGCTCGAGAACATGCTGGTGGACAACGCCGCCATGCAGCTGGTGCGGCGTCCGTCGCAGTTCGACGTGGTCGTCACCAGCAACATGTTCGGCGACATCCTCTCCGACGAGGCCAGCCAGATCACCGGCTCCATCGGCCTGCTGCCCAGCGCCTCGCTCGGCGCGACGAAGCGCGGCCTGTACGAGCCGATTCACGGCTCCGCGCCGGACATCGCCGGTCAGGACCGCGCGAACCCCATCGCCACCATCCTCTCCGCCGCGATGATGCTGCGCTATTCGTTCGACCTGACCGAGGAGGCGGACCGCATCGAGCGCGCCGTCGATTCGGCGCTCGCCGACGGCCTGCGCACCGCGGACATCGCCGCGCCCGGCGCGCCGGCGCTCGGCTGCCGCGCCATGGCAGACGCCATTCTCGCCCGCCTCTGAGCCTCCGCGCGCACAGGTATTCGAGGAGGCCGCGCTTCAAGGAATCCGAATCTCCGGTGAAAGCGCCCGGGAATGCGGTCGTTTGAACCGGTACTGCGGCGGATTCTTCCCCCCTGTGGCAGGCATTTCACTGTACTGCGGCGGGCTTTCCCGCCCTGCGGCGTGAACGGCCCGCGCTTTCTTCCAAACCGCCCCGCGCGCCGCCGCCCATGTGCCGGCGGCGCGCTCCAAATCCTTCGCAAAGCTGGGATGGCATTGTATCGCGAAACCTCACAACTGCTGCTCTACGGCGACCTCGGCGCGGACAGCATCCTCGCGCGGCTGGCGGGCATCTTCTATGACTGGGAGCACCGCCGGGGCGAAAAGCCGGCGCTGGTGCGGCGCATCTACGACGAGGTCAAGCGCCTGCTCGATCTGGCGACGCTGTACGGCTTCGACCAGAACCTCTGGCACGACTACCTGACGTTCGTGCTCATCACCAACGAAAATTCCTTCAGCCTCACCTGCGAGCGCGCCGGCGCGGCGGACGGCTCGGTCAACCGCTTCGCGAAGGCCGACTTCGCCGCCTTCAAGCGGCTGTTCGACTTCGACTTCGGGCCCATCGAGCGCGACCTCGGCATCGACTGCTTCAGCGTGCTGACCCACTACCGCGCCATTCCCAAGAAGGCGCAGATGTACTACCGCGCCGTCAGCGAGCGCGTCCGCGCCCTCAGCGACGCCATCGACCGCGCGCGCGGCGCCGATCAGGTCTTTGACCTCGTGACCGCGCACTACCGCGACTGGGGCGTGGGCATGTTCGGCTTAAGCCGCGCCTTCCGCGTGCGCGCGGCGGACGGCGGCGTGCGCTTCGAGGCGATCAACAACCTCGACGACGTCACGCTCGACGACCTCATCGGCTACGAGCTGCAAAAGGCGGAGCTGCGCGCCAACACCGCCGCCTTCGTCGCCGGCCGCGGCTGCAACAACATGCTGCTCTACGGCGACGCCGGCACCGGCAAGTCCACCTCCGTCAAGGCGATCCTCAACGAGTTCGCCGCGCAGGGCCTGCGCATGATCGAGATCTACAAGCACCAGTTCCCGCTGCTGGGCGACGTCATCGCCCAGATCAAGCGCCGCGGCTACCGCTTCATGATCTTCATCGACGACCTCTCCTTCGAGGAGCACGAGGTCGAATACAAGTTCCTCAAGGCGGTCATCGAGGGCGGCGTGGAGACGCGCCCGGACAACGTGCTCATCTGCGCGACCTCCAACCGCCGCCACCTCGTGCGCGAGACGTGGGCGGACCGCGGCGACATGGAGCGCAGCGGCGACGTCCACCGCTCCGACACCATGGAGGAGAAATTGTCGCTCGCCGCGCGCTTCGGCTGCGCGATCAACTATTCCAACCCCGACCGCAGGCAGTACCACGCCATCGTGCGCGGCATCGCCCGCCGCAGCGGGCTGGACCCCGACGATCCGGCGCTGATCGCCGAAGCGAACAAGTGGGAGCTGCGCCACGGCGGCGTCTCCGGACGCACCGCGCAGCAGTTCATCAACTGCATCTCCGGTCGCCGGAGCCAGAAATAGCGTCCTTTGCGCCAAAGAGAGAGGGAAAGACAAATGGTTACGCTCGACAAGATCTATCACGCCGCGTTCGTGCTCAAGCCCGTCGCCCGCAAGACCGACCTGATCCACGCGCCGAACCTCAAGTGCGACAACGCCATCTACCTCAAGACCGAAAACCTGCAGCTCACCGGCAGCTTCAAGCTGCGCGGCGCCTATTACAAGATCAGCCAGCTGACGCAGGCGCAGCGCGACGCCGGCATCGTCGCCTGTTCCGCCGGCAACCACGCGCAGGGCGTGGCGCTGGCGGCGTCGCGCATGGGCATCCGCAGCGTGGTCTGCATGCCCGACGGCGCGCCGATTTCCAAGGTCGAAGCCACCAAGGCGCTCGGGGCGGAGGTCTGTCTGGTCGCCGGCGCCTACGACGACGCCTACAGCTACGCCCGCAAGCTCCAGGAGGAGACCGGCATGACGTTCATCCACCCGTTCGACGACGATGAAGTCATCGCCGGACAGGGCACCATCGGGCTGGAGATCCTCGACCAGCTCGCCGACGTCGACGCCGTGGTCTGCCCCATCGGCGGCGGCGGGCTGATCTCCGGCGTCGCCTACGCGGTCAAGAGCCTGAACCCCAACGTCAAGGTCTACGGCGTGCAGGCGGAGAACGCGCCCAGCATGGCGGAGAGCCTGCGCCGCGGCGAGGGCATCACGCTCGACACCGTCGCCACCTTCGCCGACGGCATCGCCGTCAAGCATCCCGGCGACACCACGCTCGCCATCGTGCGCGACTACGTCGACGCGGTGGTCACCGTCTCCGAGGACGAAATCGCCGCCGCCATCCTCGCGCTGATGGAGAAGCAGAAGCTCGTCGCCGAGGGCGCGGGCGCGGTCAGCGTCGCCGCGGCGCTGTTTGGCAAGCTGCCGGTGCAGGGCAAGAAGGTCGTCTGCATCGTCTCCGGCGGCAACATCGACGTCAACATCCTCTCGCGCGTCATCACCCGCGGCCTCGTCACCGCCGGGCGCAACACCACGCTGCAGATCGCGCTCGAGGACAAGCCCGGTCAGCTGCTCGGCGTCAGCCGCATCGTCTCCGAGTGCGGCGCGAACGTCATCAGCGTCCACTACGAGCCCAGCAGCGCGAACATGGCCGTCACCAGCTGCTTCATCACCATCGGCATGGAGACGCGCGATTTCGAGCAGATCGCCGAGATTCGCCGCCGCCTGACCGAATCCGGCTTCCAGATCGTCAACTGAGGGAGGATTCCATGCACACGCTCCGCCAGCTTCAGGCCGACCTGCGCGCGCTCGGCGTGCGCCCGGGCGGCGCGCTGCTGATGCACAGCTCTTACAGGTCGCTCGGCGGCGTCGAGGACGGCGCGGCGGGCTTCTTCCGCGCGCTCATCGACCTGCTCGGCGACGGCACGCTCGTTCTGCCGGCGCTGTCCTACCGCGACGTGCGCCCGGATCAGCTGCGGTTCGACGCGCTCCAAACGCCGTCGTGCGTCGGCTACCTGCCGGAATTCTTCCGCACGCAGGTGCCGGGCGTGCGCCGCAGCCTCCATCCGACGCATTCCTGCTGCGCGCTGGGACGCGGCGCCGCGGCGCTCATCGCCGGTCACGAGCTCGACGAAACGCCGGTGGGCGCGCATTCGCCGTTTGCCAGACTGCCCGAGCTGGGCGGCTGGATCCTGATGCTCGGCTGCAGCGCCGACCGCAACACCTCCATGCACGGCGTCGAGGAGACCGTCGAGCCGCCCTACCTGCTCGACCGCAGCGCACGCATCCCCTACGTGCTGCGCGCGCCGGACGGTCGCGAGATTCCGCGCCCATCCATCCCCCACAACTTCCGCTGGCAGGGCAAATTCTGCGCCCAGCGCTATGCCCGCGTGCTGGAGATGCTGCCGCCGCAGGCGCTGCGCCGCGGCAGGGTTCTCGACGCGGACTGCGTGCTGATGCGCGCCGACGCCGTGTGGGCGGCGGGCAGGCGGGCGCTGGAAAGGGACCCCTTCTGCTTCGTCGACCTCGTCGACGGAGAGGAATAGCGCCGCGGATCTCGCTATGGACGGGCAGACGCGCCGCGCCGTTGCCGCGACGATTTGCCATTGACCGGCATCGCGCCGGACCGCGCTAGGGTCGGACAAATGCGCCGCGCCGTGTCGCAACGATTTGATACCGACCGCATCGCGCCGGACCGCGCTAGGGTCGGACAAATGCGCCGCGCCGTGTCGCGACGATTTGATAC
>CALVPU010000212.1 GCA_944353735.1 uncultured Eubacteriales bacterium
ACTCTGTCCCCCTTGGAACCCCCTGCCAAAGGGTCTGAGACCCTTTGGAATCCCGCTTCGGCGGCGCACTGTGTGCGCCGCGGGGTAGAGGCGCGGGACATCGTTTCGATTCGGGGTGATTCCCGCCGGGGGGCGGCGGGAATCACTGTTTGGGTGAGTGAGGGGCTTGAGGTGCTTTCGCGGAACGCCGTGTGTGCCGCGAGATGGAGTCGAAGGGATATCGTTTCGATTCGGGGTGATTCCCGTCGGGAGGCAGTGGGAATCACTGTTTGGGTGAGTGAGGGGCTTGGGGTGCTTTCGCGGAACGCCGTGTGTGCCGCGAGGTGGAGTCGAAGGGATATCGTTTTGATTCGGGGTGATTCCCGCCGGGAGGCGGTGAGGACGCCAGCGTGCGAGTGCGGAGGAAGGGAGCGCGTGGAACCCGCGCAGCGCACAAATCCCGCTTCCGCGAGCGCTGCGGAGGCGGGATTTATTTTGTGTGATTTTGCGCGCGGCAGCCAACAGGACAATAAGGTTCTTACTGCCGAGGCCTGCAATGTCCGCCCTGCCGCAGGTTTCGCAGGGCGCGGGGATTGTCCTGCCGCCGGCATTTTTCGAGTGTTTGCCAGGCGCGGCGGCGGTTCAGCTGCTGGTATCCGCAAGGGGTGCTCGCCGAGCGCGCAGAGTGCTTGACTGCCGCGCCCGCGGGCATGCGCGGCGGCGGTTCAGCTGCCGGCGTCCACTGGATTTGTACCGGGCGCGGCGGCTGTCTCATTTTCGCCGCTGGTGTTGACCTGCTGCAGGCAGGTCCAGAGCGTCTCGCCGTCGGCGTCAATCAGGCGCAGGCCGTCTTCGGCGACAGTCAGATAGCGGTCCTGTCCGACGGCATAGATTTCGAGGAACTCAGCGGGCAGGATCTCTCGACCGGAAGCGTCCATCATGCCGAAGCGCAGGCTCTCGTAGTCGCACGAATAGCGAATCGTTTCCAGCGCGTCGCTGTAGTATGCCGCTGCGCGCATCTCGGCGAATGCGTAGCGGTCGTCGGAGAGCGCCAGCAGGTGCTGGTCGCGGCGCTCGAGCATGGTTCCGTCGGGTTGCACGACCGCCGCACATGCCGCGCCCCATTCGCCGTCGGCGAGGATCAGCTGGTCGCCGGCGCCGGCGGTCAGCGTCGCTGACGGCGAGGTTTCCAGAAGCAGCGTTCCATCCACGGTGTAGACGCGCAGCGCGCCGTCATCGACGATTGCCGCGAAGCTGCCCACCGCCGCCGCGCGCAGGCCGGCGCTTTCAAAGCGGAAGCACTCGGAGAACGTCGCCTCGTCGAACAGCGAGCATGCGGTTGAGCCGCGCAGCGCCACGACGATGCCGTCACCGCGCTCGAGGAAGTCGTATTCCGGGGCGATGCGCCATGCGCCGCTGGGGTCGATGAGCCCGAACTTGCCGTCCAGCGCCGCGCGTGCCGCGCCGTCCTCAAAGGCGCCCGCATGGGAAAACTGCGCCGGGATGGCGATTTGCCCCTGCGCGTCGACGTAGCCGTACAGCTCCGTGTCGGGGTCGAGGAAGGGCATGCGCCCGTCGGACAGCGGCTCCAGACCGATCGCGGTGCGCACGCCGGTCGGCGTTTCCTCGCCGCCGGCGGCGATGGATACGATCTGGTCAGCGGTGTCGTCGTTGACGGGCGTGGTCAGCGCCAGAAAGGCGCCCTCGCCGGCGGAGACGAGCTGCGTGTACGCCGCGGGCAGCAGCGGTTCGCCGTCCAATGTCATCGCGCCGTAGCCGCCGGCCTGCCGGAAGATGATGGCGTCGCCGTCGGCGGCGAGCATTTCGTAGTCCGCCGCGGTGAGGAGCGCGCCGTCGGCGTCGGCGAGGGCATAGCGCATGCCGGCGTCCGTGCGCGTGCCCAGCGCGTAGCGCGCGCCGTCGACGAGACAGTAGACGTCGTCGAAGCGCCCGGGGGCAACAATTTCGCGACCGTCTTCGGCGAGCAGCGCCGCGCAGGTTTCCGTGGAGACGCACAGCCGCGCTTCCGCCGCTGCGCCCAGCGTCAGGAGCCCCAGAAGCAACAGGATAAGTCCGCCGATCCTCGCGCGCACGCCCACACCTCCCCGCGCTGTCCGCCATTGCGGCGGCATATTCACATCCATTATAGCATGCGAAGGTAAACTGTGCGGGGCGAGAATGCGGCAAATGCGTACAGGCGCGGTTGCGCGTGACCCAAAACGGGAAAGCGGCGTAGGCGGGGAAAACCGTCGGGGCGCGGCGCTGCAAGGGCGCCGTGAACGCGGGGCGGACGTTGACCTGCGCGTCGGGGAAGGCTGCACGAGGAGACAGGCGGAGGAACTGCTGCGCGCGGAAAGCGGCGCTGAGGATGCGCCAATCCAGCCCATACCACTGCGCGGCGGCGGGAAAGGTGAGCGATGGATACCTGAACCGGCGCGCGCCGGATGCGGCGCAAGGGCGTTGGCGCACTGTTCCTGACGGGCGCTTGCGCAAATGTGAAACGCGCCGCGGAGGACGCCAGAACCGGCGCGCGGCGGATTGGCGGTCGTTTCCGGAAGGGCGCGCGGCGGAGCACTGCCTGAGCCGGCGCAATCTGCGGCGGATTGCGCGCGGGCATGAAAAGGCGCCACGAGCGGAATAACCGTTCGCGGCGCGGAAATCGTATGGGGGAGGGGGATAGCGCGCCGTTCAGGCGTCGGCGGCGAGCGGCGCGGTGATGCTCTGTGCCTCGCGCGGCGCGGCGTCCTCCGCCGGAACCAGTCCGGAGAGCACCTGATAGCCGTCCTCCATCCACGTCACCTGATCGAGGTCGATGTCGGACACGCTCGCCACGCCGCTGAGCAGGCTCAGCGCGCGGCTGTCGTCGAGGATGACGGGCTGGAAGTCGTTGGTGTCGTCGGACGAGGAGACGCGCGCGGGAATCAGCGCGATGCCGCCGTCCGCGACGGTGCCGTCGCTGGAGACCTCGAACGTCTGCTGGAAGATCAGGCAGTTCTTGTCGCTGGGGTTGCGGTTGCCGCCGAAGCAGAAGTTGCCGAGGCTGTAGACGATGTACTTGCCCTTGTACTGCTCGACGCCGCCGTAGACGTGGGTGTGCGTGCCGAGCACGACGTCGGCGCCCGCGTCGATGATCGCGTGCCCGAGCCGCCGCTGCGTCTCGGTGGCCTCGTGGCTGCTCTCCGTGCCCCAATGGATGGAGACGATGAGCAGGTCGCAGTTTGACCGCGCCAGCTCGACCGTGCGCTCGATCTGCTCCTGCGAGTACGCCCACTCGGTGAAGCCGAGCGAGCAGACCGTCACGCCCTTGATCTCCTCGAAGTAGATGCGGCTGAAGCCGCTGACGCCGATGCCGGCGTCCTCGAGCACCTGCGCGGTTTCGGAGAAGCCCGCCTCGCCGAAGTCCATGGCGTGGTTGTTGGCGACGTTGGCGATCTCCACGCTGGAACCGGAGAGGATGTTGACGTATTCCGGATCGCCGCGGAAGTTGAACGCCTTGCCGGCGCGCATGTCGTCGCTGGTGGTCAGCGGACCTTCGAGGTTGACGATGGTCAGGTCGTCGGAGGCGAACAGGCTGCGCACGTTCTCGAAGAAGTAGTCGTAGCCGTACTCCTCAGCGTAGCGGGCGAACGTGCGGTAGGCGCCGCTGGGGATGTCGCCGCCGAGCGTGCAGTCGCCCACCGCGGTGATCGTGATCGGCACCGTGGTCGGCTCGACCGTCGGCAGCGGCTGCGGCGCGCGCACCGTCGGTTGCGGCGCCACGGTCGGACGCGCGGTCGGCGCCGGCGTTGGGATCTGCACCCGCTGCGGCTCTGCCGTCGCCGACAGGAACGGCAGCGTCCGCTCCGCGCTGGAGGATTGCTCCAGCGTCTGGCTCGCCGGCGGCGCGAGGATCTGCATGCTCTCGCCGGAAACGTACCACTGCGTCGACGCGCGCTGCACCGAGCGCGTGTTGAGCACGCCGATACTGACGAATGAGCCGACGCACAGGAACATAAAGGCGGCGACAGCCATCGTAACAAGGCGCTCCTGCCGGCGTTTCATCTGGCGGCGCGAGCGCTTCAAATTTCGCTTTTTTGTCACTTTTTTGCCCATGGCGACCTCCGGTCGTTCTGCATTGCCCCTCTATTATAGCGCATGTTCCGTTTATTCCCAAAAAATCGCGCGGATTGTTCTTGTATTGAAATGTCCCTGAAATATATTTGATTTGTTCGCAATCTCTTTGTGACGAAAATTCGACAAAGCTGTTCCGGCACGCGCACGAGGTGGCACGCGCGCGCCGGAGCGCGATTTTTTTGCCGCGAGGCGCGGGAAACGATTGACATTCCGCCGCGATTGTGATAGCCTGATGGCGGTTCCAGAAAAAACATCCGCGGCGCTCAGCGCCGCCGACACCTGAAAGAGGAGTGCATGTAAAATGGAGAAAATATCCAATTCCCCGATCCCGCGCCCCGAATATCCGCGCCCTCAATTTGTCCGCGACGGCTGGATGAACCTCAACGGCGTCTGGCAGTTTGAGATCGATCAGGGCTGCTCGGGCCGCGCGCGCGGACTGGTCGCGCAGGAGAAGCTGTCCGGCGAGATCATCGTGCCCTTCTGTCCCGAGAGCCGGCTGTCCGGCGTCGGTCACACCGATTTTATGCGCGCCGTCTGGTACAAGCGCGCCTTTGCGCTGCCCGCGGAAGCCGCCGGCAAGCGCGTGTTCCTCCGCTTCGGCGCGGTCGACTACGCCTGCGAGGTGTGGATCAACGGCATGTCCGTGGGCACGCACCGCGGCGGCTACGCCTCCTTTGGACTGGACATCACCGCGGCGCTCAGGCCGGGCGAGAACGTCGTCACCGTCTGCGCCGAGGACGATACCCGCGATCCGATGCAGCCCACCGGCAAGCAGAGCCCGAAGTTCGAGTCCTTCGGCTGCTTCTACACCCGCACGACCGGCATCTGGCAGACGGTATGGCTGGCGTGGATGAACGACAGCTACCTCGACCAGGTGTTCCTCACCCCGGACGCCGCCAACGCCCGCCTGCACATTCGCGCCAAGGTCGCGCGCGGTACCGGCTGCGCGCTGCGCGCGGAGACGTCCTTCGCCGGCAAGCCCACCGGCGGCGCGCAGGCGCGCGTCAACGACGGCTGGGTGGAGGCGACGGTCCAGCTGACCGAGGCGCACCTGTGGAGCGTCGGGGACGGTCAGCTGTACGACCTCGACCTGCGCCTGACGAAGGACGGCGAGACGGTCGACGCCGTGGCGAGTTACTTCGGCCTGCGCAGCGTCGGCTTTGACGGCAGGAAGTTCCTCGTCAACGGCAAGCCCGTGTTCCAGCGGCTGGTGCTCGATCAGGGCTTCTATCCCGACGGCATCTACACCGCGCCCAGCGACGATGCCCTGCGCCGCGACATCGAATTGAGCATGGCGATGGGCTTCAACGGCGCGCGCCTGCACGAGAAGGTGTTCGAGGCGCGCTACCTCTACTGGGCGGACCGGCTCGGTTACCTCTGCTGGGGCGAGATGGCGAACTGGGGGCTGGACCACTCCAACATCGCCGCCCTCGCATCGTTCGAGCGCGAGTGGCTGGAGGTCGTCGCCCGCGATTACAGCGCGCCGTCGATCATCGGCTGGTGCCCGTTCAACGAGACGTGGGACTGCGACGGTCGCCCGCAGAACGACGACGTGCTGCGCATGATCTACCGCGTCACCAAGGCGCTGGACATTACCCGTCCGGTAATCGACACCTCCGGCAACTTCCACGTGGAGACGGACATCTTCGACGTCCACGACTACGAACAGGAACCCGCCGAGTTCGCCCGCCGCTACGGCGCCGGCACCGAGCCGATCTACGAGCGCTTCCCGGAGCGGCAGAAATCCAAGCCCGGTCAGCCGGTGTTCGTCAGCGAATACGGCGGCATCCGCTGGACCGACGACCAGAGCGGCTGGGGCTACGGCGAGGGCCCCAAGACGGAGGAAGCGTTCCTCGAGCGCTACCGCGGCCTGACCGAGACGCTGCTGAACAATCCCGACCACTGCGCGTTCTGCTACACGCAGCTGACCGACGTCGAGCAGGAGCAGAACGGTCTGTATACCTACGACCGCCGCCCGAAGTTCGATCCCGCGATCATCCGCCGGATCAACGCCAAGCCCGCCGCGATCGAGCGCGAGTGAGCCGGCGCAGGCTGCGCCGTCCGCGGAGGGCATCTGCGTGCGCCGGAGCGCGCCGCCGGACTGCGGGGCAGACGCCTCGTCCGGACGAAGGCGTTCCCCGGCGCGCTCGGAAAGGATACATTTCCGGCGAATGAAGCGGGTTTCCGGCGCGCGGACCGCAGAACAATATATGAAAAGGGGGACAGCCTTCGCGCTCTGTCGCGAAGGCTGTCCCCCTTTTCACTGAATGGATGACCGTGCATGCGGAAACCGGCGCGCATGCGGCGTGTGGAAAGCGCAGCGATGCGGATGGTGCGGAGCCATCGCCCTGCGCTCGCGCCGTGCACGCCTTTGCCGCGCCGTGCGCCCGGCGCTCAGAGGCCCAGTCCCTCGTAGATGAGGTCGCGGATGGCGGGATGAAATTCGTCGTAGGCGCGCTTGCAGTTGAGCACGTGCTGGGCGTAGAACGCCGCCAGATGGTGCTCCGGGTCGATCAGCGACCACGCGCCCGCGGCGCTGTCCCAGCCGAACTCGCCCAGCGGACTGCGCGACGACGCCGCGTCGGTCAGCGTGCGCACGCCCAGCCCGTAGCCGTAGCCGCGCTTTTCGCACAGCACGTCGTAGTCCCGCCGCGAATCGCCGTTCAGGCGGTTGCGGCGCATCTCGTCGATGGATGCCGGCGCAAGGATGCGCGCGCCGGTGCAGCCGACGCCGCCGTTCGCCAGCGCGTCGGGCAGGCGGATGTAGCTGTCCACGTCGCCCATCAGTCCGCCGCCGCCGCTCTCGTGCGCCGCGGAGATGCGGCAGAAGTTGGTGGTGCGCGCCTCCTCGATGGGCCGTTCCTGCCGGTCCCAGTGATACCGCGCCGCCAGCCGCCCCAGCAGCGCCGCGTCGGGCGAAAAGGTCATCGCGCGCATGCCGAGCGGTTCAAAGATGTTCTGGCGCAGGTATTCGCCAAAGCGCATGCCCGAAGCGGCTTCGATCACCGCCGCCATCACGTCGTGGCAGAGGCTGTAGCGAAAGTGCGTGCCCGGATCGAACAGCAGCGGCTTGCGCACGAACGCCGCCGCCAGCTGCCGCGTGGTCGCCGCCTGCCCATAGCGCGCCAGACAGGCGCGGATCGGCGCCGAATTCGTGTCGTAATCGAGGCCGCCCTGCATCGTCATCAGGTGTTCGACGGTCATCACCGTGCGCGCCGGACGCACCTCGCCGCCGTCGAGCACGGTCAGGAAGGCGTATTCCGGCAGGTATTTGGACACCGGGTCGCTCAGCCGGAGCGCGCCGCGCTCGATCAGCTGCATGCCCGCCGTCATGGTGAACAGCTTGCTCGCCGAATAGAACCAGTACGTCTCGTCGCCGCGCATGGCGGCGCCCGGCTCGCGCTCGCCGCTCATGTGGCGGTAGACGACCTCGTGACCGCGCGTGACCA
>CALVPU010000213.1 GCA_944353735.1 uncultured Eubacteriales bacterium
GTAAGCTCAAACGCTCCAATCACGCCAAGCGAATCCCGCCGCCCGCGGGATTCGCCCCAGGTAGAAACGTCCGCTCTCCATCACCCCCGCGGCGCGTCAAGCGCGCCGCCAAAGCGGCGCTCAGAGGACGGCGCCTCAAGCCTCTCAACCCCAAAACGCTCCAATCTTGTAAAGCGAATCCCGCCGCCGTCCGGCGGGATTCGCCCCAGGTAGAAACGTCCGCTCTCCATCACCTCCGCGGCGCGTGAAGCGCGCCGCCGAAGCGGGATTCTCAAGGGGCTCAGCCCCTTGAGCGGGGGTTCTCAGGGGGCGGCGCCCCCTGAGCGTTTCCTCTTGACAAAATGTGCGATTGGGGATACAATAGAATCAACCGCTAGGGGCGCCGAAAGGCTGAGATGGGTGAGGAGCCCGGTCCCTTGGAACCTGAAGTGGATAATCCCACCGGAGGGAAGCGGAAGGCTGCGAGGCGTGGGCTTTGGCGGCATCCGTTTCCCGCATGTGCGCGACACATGCGGGTTTCTTTTGCGGAAAAACCAGAGGAGGTTTGACCGATGAAGAAGTACCTGAGAGTCCTGTTGGCGCTGGCGATGGCGCTGCTGCTGGCATGCGCGCCGGCGATGGCGGAGACCGTGCCGGAAGCGACGGCGGACGCGGTTGAAGAGACCGCGCCGGAAGCATCCGAAGAGACCGCGCTGGAGACGGAGGAGAGCGCCGAGGCGGAAGCCGAAGCGGAGGAGCCGGAGAGCTGGTTTGAGGAGGCGTTCGGCGGCTTTACGAGCGTGCAGTGGTACACGGCGGTGATCGTGCTGGTGCTGCTGGTGCTGGGCATCGTGGTGTGCACGCAGAAGAAGGGCAGCTGGACGACGATGCGGCTGGCGTATGCGGCAATGTGCATCGCGATTGCGTTTGTGCTGTCGATGATCAAGCTGTTCCGCATGCCGCAGGGCGGATCGGTGACGCCGGCGTCGATGCTGCCGCTGGTGCTGTTCGCGCTGGCGTGCGGGCCGGCGCAGGGCGTTGTGGTGGGCTGCGCGTACGGCCTGCTGCAGCTGATCGAGGACTTCTACGTCATTCAACCGGTTCAGCTGCTGGTGGACTATCCGCTGGCGTTCGCGGCGGTGGCGCTGTGCTGCGCGGCGACGCTGCTGCCGATCAAGAACAAGCGCGTGAAGCTGGTGGTCGCGGTGCTGCTGGGCTATCTGGGCCGCTACGTGATGGCGACGATCTCGGGCGCGGTGTTCTTTGCGGATTCCGCAGGCGAGCAGAACGCGTGGATCTATTCGCTGGGCTACAACATTTCCTATCTCGGCGTCGAGGCGGTGATCTCGGCGGTGATCGCCTGCATTCCCGGCTTTGACCGCATTCTCGATTCGATGCGCAAGGCCGTCGCGAAACATTGACTTGCGAAGAACGCGAAAGTGTGATATGATGGAACCGGAAGGACGGGCGTCCTTCCGGTTTTGTGAGGTCATCTCTGCGACCGGTGGAGCAGATTGCCGCCATTCGGGGAGGGATTTCCGGTGGTCGACGTCAAGCTGAGCACGCTTTTGAAGGTTCATGAGACGGGAAGCTACACGCGCGCGGCGGAAAAACTGTCGCTGACCCAGCCGGCGGTCAGCAAGCACGTGCGGCAGCTGGAGCGGGAGTTTGGGGTGCGGATCTTCGAACGCACGGGACCGAAGCTGCGGCTGACGCCCGAAGGCAAGTTGATCGTGCGCTACGCGGAGCGCGTGACGGCGCTGAGCGAGAACCTGCGGCGGTCTCTGGCGGACCGCGAGCGCGCGGTGGACCGGCTGCGCGTGGGCGTGACGCACACGTCGGAGAGCAGCATCGTCGCGCAGGTGCTGGCGCAGTACACCGAGGAAAACGCGCACACGCGCATTACGCTGCGCACGGACGCGCTGGCGAGCCTGTACGAGATGCTCAAGACGTATCAGATCGACATCGCCATCGTCGAGGGCGGCGTCAGCGATCCCGCCATCCGCACGATCCGGCTGGACACGGAGGACCTTGCGGTGGCGGTGTCGAACGAGCATCCGCTGGCGCAGCGCGCGTCGGTGATGATCGACGAACTGCGCCGCGAGCGCCTGATTCTGCGGCTGCCCGGTTCCGGCACGCGCGCGCTGCTCGACGCGAATCTTGAAAGCCGCGGGCTTTCGCCGGACGACTTCAACGTCATTCTCGAGACCGACAACATCGCCACCATCAAGGATCTGGTGCGGCGCAACTACGGCGCGTCGGTGCTGGCGCGCAGCGCCTGCGTGGACGAACTGCGCAAGGGAAAGATTCGCCTGCTGCCCATCGAGGACCTGAAGATGGAGCGCCAGATCAACCTGTTGTACCATCACACGTTTCACCACGACGAGGTGCTGCGCGACCTCGTGCGCCTCTATGAGGAGGCGGCGCACAGCGCCTGAGCTTAGGTGCGGGGCGCATGGAGCGAAGGCGCGCGGCATTGCCGGGAAAGGCGGCCGGAAACCTGACGGTTCGAAGGCAAGGCGTCGGTTGTGCCGCGCCTGTTCCGGCGCGTCCGACACCGGCAGCATGAAGAGATATGCGGCGCGAAGGCGGAAAAACGCATCGCGCCGCGCTTTCATATATGGGAAAGCACGCTGCCGGGAAACGCCGCTGGAAATGGCGACCGCGGGCAATTTCCCGCGGTGATCAATCCGGACGGCAAGACGCTGTCGCTCTCGCTGGAAATGGCGATCGCGGGCAATTTCCCGCGAAGACGCGGCGCTCTTATTGCCGGCAGGCGGGGCTTTCCGCGGATGGGCGCCGCCCTTCCGCGCGGACGGCAAATTTCTGCGCAATGGGACACACTGAGAAGGCGGCGCGCCGTCCGGCGGCGACCACTTCCGCGAAGAGGAAAAGGAGGATCGCGATGCACCTGATGTTGGTCAATGACGACGGTTATGCCGCGCCGGGGCTGCGCGCGCTCGCGACGGCGCTCGCCGCGGCGGGACACCGCGTGAGCGTCTGCGCGCCGGAACGGGAACAGAGCGGCGCCAGCCACGCGATGACGTTTCGCCTGTCGCTGCGCCCGCGCCCGGTGGAGGTTGCCGGAGCGGAGGCGGCGGTGGCGGTCGACGCATCGCCTGCGACCTGCGCCCGACTGGGACTGTTTCTGTTCCCAGAGGTCGACTTTGTGCTCTCGGGCATCAACGACGGCGCGAACATGGGCGGCGCGTGCGTGTATTCCGGCACCGTCTCGGCGGCGGTCGAGGCGGCGATGTCCGGCGCACAGTCGATGGCGGTATCGCTGCGCGCGCCCAACGGCGGCGCGTTCGAGGCGGCGGCGCGCGTGGCGCTGCGGGTGCTCGACTATGCGCGCAGCCATCCGCTGCCGCGCGGCTGCTGCTACAACCTCAACATCCCCGCGCTGCCCTATGAGGCGATTCGCGGCGTGCGCGCCGCACAGGTGGCGCCGACCTATCTGGACGCGCCCGCCTATCGCCTCGCGCCGGACGGCGCCTACCTCTACGAGCACGGCGAGGAGTCCGCGCCGCTCGACGATCCGCGCTGCGATGCGCTGCTCATCCGCGCGGGCTACGCCGCGCTGAGCAAGCTGACGTGGAACCTGCAAATGAACGCACCCGACCCGGACGACCTCACGCTCTGACGCGAAGAAAGGAGTTTTGCCCCATGTCCCGAGAGATCGAAAGAAAGTATCTGATCCGCTGTATTGCCCACGACTTCCTGCGCGCGCAGCCCGGCTGCGCGGTCTGGGAGATCGAGCAGACCTATTTGACCGCCGCGCCCGGCGAGACGCGCCGCGTGCGCCGCATCGCCGAGAACGGAACGGTGCGCTACGCACTGACCGTCAAGCGCCGCCTGTCGGCGATGTCCAGCGAGGAGGACGAGCAGCCGATCGACGCCGCGCGCTATCAGGCGCTGCTCGCCGAGGCGGATCCTGCCCGCCGCACGATCGTCAAGACGCGCTATCGCGTGCCCAGCGGCGATCAGATCGCCGAGATCGACAGCTATCCCTTCTGGAGCGACCGCATGGTGCTGGAGATCGAGCTCGCTTCCGAGGCGGAGACGCCGCGCATTCCCGCGTGGGTGCATGTCGTGCGCGAGGTCACCGACGATCCGCACTACAAGAACGTCAGCCTCGCCGCCGAGATCCCGCTCGATCCCATCGACTGAGCGCGGAGGAAAGCGGCATGCAGCGAGATTTTGACAGCGAGGGCGCGGCGCAGGTCTGCACGCTGAAGCAGATCGCCCACGTCCGCACCGATTTTCCCACGCGCTTCGGGCTGCCGCGGCAGAGCGGGCTGGTGCCCGAACTGCAGGCGACGGTCGTGTTCGAACCGCCCTACCGCGACGCCAACGCGCTGCGCGGCATCGAGGATTATTCCCACCTGTGGCTGATCTGGATGTTCTCCGAGACGGCGCGCGAGGGCTGGTCGCCCACCGTGCGCCCGCCGCGGCTGGGCGGAAACGTCTCCATGGGTGTGTTCGCCACGCGCTCGCCCTTCCGCCCCAACCCGATCGGCCTGTCCTGCGTGCGGCTGGAATCGGTGGAATACGCCGCGCCCGAGGGCCCGCTGCTGCGCGTCAGCGGCGCGGACCTGATGGACGGCACGCCGATATTCGACATCAAGCCCTATCTCGCCTATGTCGACAGCCGCCCCGGGGCGTCCGACGGCTTTGCCGGCGGCGTGCGCGATTACGCGCTCGAGGTCGTCATTCCCGACGACTGCCTCGCCAAGGTCCCGCCGGATCGCCGCGCGGCGCTCGCCGGCGTGCTTGCGCAGGACCCGCGTCCCGGCTACCGCCGCGGCGACGACCGCCGTTTCGGGCTGCGCTTCGCGGGGCTGGACGTGCGCTTCACCGTCGACGCCGGCGTGCTGACCGTGCGCGAGGTCGTGCCCGATGAGGATGGGCGCCAACCGTCCGACCCGCCGCCCGCCGGAGACGAGTGAGCGCCGGCGCGGGGATTCGAGCGGATCTCTGCACCCACCGTCCAGAGTGAACAGCATCTGCCATCCACTCTGGGCGGTTCGGAGCGCTGACAAAGCCTATCACCGCAAAAATTGCCCAAATAAGAAAGAAATCGGATGCGTTTTTCGCGTCCTGCGTCAGCCGCACTCGCATCCTTGTCTTGCAGGCTTTCCAACGCTCTGACAGTCTGTTGATTTTGTCAACATTCTGTGCCGTCCACTCTGGGCGGCTTTTTTTGCGCACTTTTGCGTCTAGATGTTGACAATATATTTCTAAATGTGATATAATCATTTCAAACTATGACACTTGCGTTGCAAAATTGAGTCACAAAGGGGTTTGGCGAATGAGACTGCACAGGAAGATGCGCGTTTGGGCGGCGGTGCTGGCACTGATTCTGGCATGGGCGGTTCCGGCGCAGGCGGCGGGTTACCGTGCGATCGTCACCGCGGGGAGCATGCGCGTGTACGCCGACGCCGGGTGCGCGTGGGCCATCGGGACGCTGCCGGTGACGACGGTGGTGACGGTGGAGGCGCAGTCGGGCGGCACGGCCCTGATCTCGCTGGGCGGGGCGCGCGGCTATGCGTCGGCGTCGGACATGGTGGCGCTGGACGATCTTGCGCAGCCCGTGACCTTCAACACCGATTCGCGCATCTACCGCGCGCCGGACCTCTCCTCCGAGTGGATGGCGATTCCCGCGGGCTTCTCCTGCAACCTGCTGGCGACGAACGGCTCTTGGGCGATGGTGGAGAACGCCGGCATCGTCGCCTATACCAACCGCGACCACCTCGGCGGGCGCGGCGAGGTGCAGCAGCCGCAGACGCCGGCGCAGGACAGCGCGCCGCAGGTCGTCGTGGAGACGTTTGAGGCGCGCGTCACCGCGCAGATGATGTTCATCTTCGAGTCCGCCAGCGCCACCGCGCCGCTGATCGGCGGGCTGCCGGCGGGACAGGTGGTCAACGTCCACGCCTACAACAGCGAGGGCTGGGCGCTGATCGAGCTGTCCGGGCACTATGGCTTCGCGCGCATCAGCGACATGACGCGCGACCTCGACGCGCCGTCTGAGCCGTCCGCGCCGGAGCAGCCCGACGACTACCTCACCAGCGGCGAGTATTCCGTCGAGCAGACGATCTTCCTCTTCCTCACGCGGGAGATGGATTTGAACACCGCCGTGGCGTGCGGCATCCTCGCCAACGTCGAGCGCGAGTGCAGCTTCAAGGTCACCAACCAGAGCAACGACGGCGGCTACGGCATCTGCCAGTGGACCGGCGTGCGCAACACGCGGCTGAAGAACTGGTGCCGCGACAACGGTTATGACCATTCCACGCTCGAAGGACAGCTGTGGTATCTCAAGTACGAGCTGGAGAATCACCATCCCAAGACGCTGCGCTACCTGCGCGGCGTGGAGAACTCCGCCGACGGCGCCTACGACGCCGCGTACTACTTCTGCTACAACTTCGAGATTCCCGCCAAGCGCGCCACCCGCAGCGTCGAGCGCGGCAACATCGCCCGCGACAAGTACTGGGAGCGCTACGCCGTCTGACGGCGGATGCGGTTTTCGTAGAGGACAGCCGAGGCAGGGAAACGCGCCGTCCGCCATGCGCGGGCGGCGCGTTTGCGCGCCCAGCGGCGGAGCCCGGTGTGCGGAGAGGGGCCTTTTGCGGCTGCCGCGCGCGCCGCGCGGAGAGGAAACTCAAGCAAAGTCGCGCCGCGGAAAGTGCGCGGGAACGGGGCGCGGCGCCCAGCGGCGGAGCACCGCGCGGGAATGGAGCGTTTGGCTGCGCGCGCCGTGCGGCGAGGAAGCGGCAAGCAAAGTCGCGCTGCGGAAAGTGCGCGGGAACGGGACGGCGGCGCCCAGCGGCAGAGTCAGATGCGTGGGAATGGAGCGTTTGGCGGTGCCGCTTGTCCTGACCGCGCAACAATTTTTGCCCGCCGAGGTATATCCTGAGAGATGTGGGAGATGCTATGAGCAATCCGCCGGGACACCGGCACGATAAAGGAGTGAATGAATTTGCTGGACCGCATCTCCCTGATCCTCACCATCATCGGCGGCATCAACTGGCTGCTGGTGGGATTGTTCCAGTTTGATCTGGTGGCGTACATCTGCGGCGGACAGGCGGCGACGCTCGCCCGCATCATCTATGCCGTGGTGGGCATCGCAGCGCTGTGGTGCATCTCGCTGCTGTTCCGCGAGCGCACGCCGGTTGAGAGCCGCGACTGACGCCGCTGGCGCAAAAGGGGAAGCCCGTCGCGAAACGTCTGTGGAGACGCTTCGGGCGGGCTTCTCTCATTCGTTTTGGAGGATGGCGGACGCGGCTTTCCGGCACAGCCGGACCGCTCGTGCCGGCGCGGCTGTTTCCGCCGGAGGAACCGGCGCGGAAGGCACAGCGCCGTTCGCATGCGCAGCTGCGCAGTTCCGTGGGCGGGAAATGCCGCCGGCATCCGCCGTGGAGCGAAGGCTTGCCGCGCGCGGCGACGGAACTCCGCCGCTTGCGCGCTACGTCGGAGCAGTGGGGACGGCGGCGCTGCGCATAACGCGATTGAACAGCGGACGGCGGCGCCTCGCAAAACGCGATTCGCGGCGTCAGCCGCCTGCGCGCGGCCCAGCGGCTATCTCAACCCGCCTGCGTCAGCCGCGTCGCCAGGCAGACGACGGCAGTCATGCCCTCGCGGCAGTCGTGTCTCAGCCTGCCTGCGCCAGCCGCGTCGCCAGCGCGGTCAGGAAGCGGATGCCCTCTTCGGCGCGGTCGAAGTTCAGCGTCTCGGCGGGGGTGTGCTCGCCGCTGCCGCCGCTGATGCCGGTGGAGAGGA
>CALVPU010000214.1 GCA_944353735.1 uncultured Eubacteriales bacterium
CAGCAGTTGGGGATCGCGCCCATGGCGTACCACGTGTCCGCCGGGGCGTGGCAGAACAGGTGCGCGCGCAGGCGCGGGTCGGCGGCGGGGCTGGCGACGGGCGCGAAGATCTGCCCGCCGGTGCCGAGCGTGATCGAGGCGTCGCCGGGCTCGAGGATGCCGTTGCCGAGCGCCTGCATCGGCTGGTCGCCGCCGCCGAACGCCACCGGCGTGCCGGCGCGCAGCCCCAGCGCCCGCGCCGCCTGCGCGCTCAGGCCGGCGTGCACGTCCGCCGGGGCGTGGCGGGCGTCGGGCAGCAGGGCGCGGTCGATGTCAAGCGCGGCGAGCATCTCCGCGCTCCAGTCGCGGCGGGCGCAGTCGAACATCAGCGTGCTGCAGGCGTCGGTCGGCTCGGTGGCGGCCTCGCCGGTGAGCCGCAGGCGCAGGTAGTCCTTCGGCAACAGCGCCCAGCGCGCCCGCGCGAAGCGCTTCGGTTCGTGCGCGCGCAGCCACAGCAGCGTGCACAGCTGGAAGCCCGCCGCGACGGGGTTCTGCGTCCAGCGGGCGAGGTTCTCCGCGCCGATGCGCGCCCGCACCGCGTCCGCTTCCGCGGCGGAGCGCTGGTCGCACCAGGGAATGGCGGGTCCGAGCGGCGCGCCGCCGGCGTCGAGCAGCACCGTGCCGTGCATCTGCCCGGACAGCCCGATGCCGCGCACCTCCTCCGGGCGCACGCCGGACCGCGCCAGCGCCTCCGCCGTCGCCTCCGTCAGCGCGCGCCACCAGTCGTCCGGGTCCTGCTCCGCGAAGCCCGGCGCCGGCACCGCCAGAGGATATTCGCGATAGCCCGCGCCGCACGCCGTGCCGTCCGGGCGCAGCAGCAGCGCCTTCAGCCCCGTCGTGCCCAAGTCAATGCCGAGATAGACCGCCATGTTCCTTCCTCCTTTGGTCTTGGCGCGATGCGCCGCCATGCTTTGGTCTTTGGCGCGATGCGCCGCCATGCTCCGCGCGCCGCGCGTCAGGTCGATTCGCCGCGGTGCTGGCGGCGGTATTCGCTGGGAAGCGTCTGCGCGACGTCCTTGAACGCCTGCGTGAACTTGCCCTGCGCGCCGTAGCCCACCTCGGCGGCGATGTTGGCGATGGGATCGTCCGTCTCGCGCAGGCGCTCCATGGCGCGGTGAATGCGGTATTCCTTCATGTAGGTGGCGATCGGCGCGCCGTACACCGCCTTGAAGCCCTCCTTGAGCGCGGAGGTGTTGAGCAGGAAGCGCTTTGCCAGCGCCTCGATGGTGTAGCGCCGGCGCAGGTCGCCGGTGAGCAGCGCGTGCGCCGCCCTGATGCGCTCCGCCTGCTGCGCCGCGCAGGGCGCGAGTTTCGCCGCGCGGGCGCGCAGGCCGTCCAGCGCCAGCAGCAGCTCCAGCGCCTTGAGCTGCAGATAGGACGGGCGCAGCGGCGGCGGCGCCGCGCACAGCGGCGCGAAGATGTGCTCCAGCGCCGGGCAGGCGGGAATCGCCGCGGGCCTGCCGCCGCAGAGCGATTCGCGCAGCGCCAGCGGCTGAAAGCCCGCGTCCCGCAGTGCGCGGGGCGGATGCTCGGCGAGCTGCGCCAGATCGAAGGCGATGCCGACCGTCTCGGCGTAGCCCAGCGGGAACTGCATCGCCGAGTCCGCGCAGCAGGCGCCGCCGTGCAGCGTCAGGTCGCCGGCGCCGAGAAAGACCGACAGCCCGCCGCGCATGTTCCAGCCCACGCGCCCGCAGCGGCAGTAGTGCGCCTCCAGCACGCCCGGCGCGGCGGCATGGCGAAACGTCGCCTCTTCCGCGCAGAAGGCGCAGAACGTCGCCTCGATTCCCGGCAGCACGGCGTAGCTCTCCACCCGCCCGCGGCCGGCGGTCTCCACGCGCAGCGCGCTTCCGGCGGACGCCACCGTTCCCGGCGGCACGTCCTGCAGCGCGGCGGCGATTCGTCCGGCGGCGTTCACGGCGCGTCCCCCGCCGAGGGACAGGCGATCGCCACCATCTGCTCGATCATGCGGTGCAGCAGCTGCGCCGGCTGCGTGTCCGCGGCGCGGTAGTAGACCTCCTTGCCCTCGCGGCGGCTGACCACCAGTCCGCCCGCCTTGAGCTGGCGCAGGTGGTGCGACACCGCCGGGCTGGTCATGTTCACCATCGCCGAGAGGTTGATGACGCACTCCTCGCAGTGGCACAGCAGCCAGCAGATGCGGATGCGGCTGCCGTCGCCGAGCTGCTTGAAGATGTCCGCCACGGTCTGGAACTCGCCCGTGCTGGGAATGCGCTCGAGGATGCGCTCCATCGGCTGGCGGTGGTCGTGCGGCAGCGTTTGGTTGGACATCGTGCTTCCCTCCCTTGTCGTCGGTCTTTATTGTACCACAGCCGCGCGCGGCGGGCAAGACGCGCTTTTGTCCAAAGGGGAGCGGATTGCCCGAATGGGGTCATTTGCCCGAACGGAAGAACTTTTTGCCCGAACGGAAAAAATCGCGCCGCGGGGGTTGACGAATGGGCGCGGACGGCGTATCATAAGAGCATGATTAAACGATTGCTTAATCATTCTACAGAATGCCTGGCGAAAGGAGAATCCCCATGAAGAAGACCTACAAGATCGACGTGGACTGTGCCAACTGCGCCAACAAGATGGAGAGCGCCGCGCGCAATACCGAGGGCGTCAAGGACGCCACGGTGAACTTCATGACCCTGAAGATGATCGTCGAGTTCGAGGAGGGCCGCGATCCCAAGGCGGTCATGTCCGAAGTGCGCCGCAACTGCAAGCGCGTCGAGGACGACTGCGAGGTCTATATCTGAATCCGCCGCGCGCTCCGGCGGACGCTGCCGGAGCGCGCCTTTTCCCGACAAACAATTCAACGAGTGTTTATTCTTTGAATCAATGAGTCCACGGACTCACGAGGGAGCGCGTCTCTATGAACAAGAAGCAAAAGGCGATGCTGTCGCGCATCGCGATCGCGGCGGCGCTGATGGTGGGATTGCACTTCGTGCCCGCGGCGGGCTGGGTACGGTTTTTGCTCTATCTGATTCCCTATCTGGTGATCGGCTACGACATCCTCATCAAGGCGGCGAAGGGCATCCGCAACCGGCAGGTGTTCGACGAGAACTTTCTGATGGCGGTGGCGACGGTGGGCGCGTTCGCGCTGGCGCTGTTCGAGCGCAGCGGCGACTACACCGAGGCAGTGGCGGTGATGCTGTTTTATCAGGTCGGCGAGTGGTTCCAGTCCTACGCCGTGGGCAAGAGCCGCCGCAACATCAGCGAATTGATGGACATCCGCCCGGACTACGCCAACGTCGAGCGCGGCGGCAAACTGGAGAAGGTCGATCCGGACGAGGTCGAGATCGGCAGCGTGATCGTCGTGCAGCCGGGCGAGAAGGTGCCCATCGACGGCACGGTGACGGCGGGCGAATCGACGCTCAACACCGCGGCGCTGACCGGCGAGAGCCTGCCGCGCGAGGTCCGTCCCGGCGACGAGATCATCAGCGGCTGCATCAACCTCAGCGGCGTGCTGCGCGTTGAGACGACGAAGGCGTTCGGCGAATCGACCGTGTCGAAGATTCTCGATCTGGTGGAGAACGCCTCCTCGCGCAAGTCGAAGTCTGAGGACTTCATCTCGCGCTTTGCGCGCGTCTACACGCCGGCGGTCTGCTTCGCGGCGCTGGCGCTGGCGGTGCTGCCGCCGCTGGTGCGCCTCGCCGCGGGCGGCGCGGCGGGCTGGGAGACGTGGATCTACCGCGCGCTGACGTTTCTGGTCATCTCCTGTCCCTGCGCGCTGGTGATTTCCATCCCGCTGTCGTTCTTGGCCGGCATCGGCGGGGCGAGCAAGGCGGGCGTGCTGGTGAAGGGCTCGAACTATCTCGAGGCGCTGTCGCAGACCAGAATCGCCGTGTTTGACAAGACCGGCACGCTGACGCAGGGCGTGTTCGAGGTCAGCGGCATCCACCACAGCGAGATGGAGAACGCCCGGCTGCTGGAGTACGCCGCGCTGGCGGAGAGCGCCTCGTCGCACCCGATCAGCAAGAGCCTGCAGCGCGCCTACGGCAGGGAGATCGACCGCAGCCGCGTGCGCGGCATTCAGGAGATCAGCGGCAACGGCGTCACCGCCACGGTGGACGGCCGTCAGGTCGCCGCCGGCAACGGCAAGCTCATGGACCGCCTCGGCATTCCCTACATCCCCTGCCACAGCACCGGCACCATCATCCACATCGCCATCGACGGCAAGTACATGGGACACATCGTCATCTCCGACGTCGTCAAGCCCCGCGCCCGGGAAGCCATCGCCGCGCTGAAGGCGGCGGGCGTGCGCAGGACGGTGATGCTCACCGGCGACGCCAAAAAGGTCGCCGATCAGGTCGCCGCGTCGCTGGACATCGACGACGTGCGCAGCGAGCTGCTGCCCGCGGACAAGGTGGCGCAGGTCGAGGCGCTGCTGCGCGACAAGCCGGAGCGGGCGAAGCTGGCGTTCGTCGGCGACGGCATCAACGACGCGCCGGTGCTGCGCCGCGCCGACATCGGCATCGCCATGGGCGCGATGGGCTCCGACGCCGCCATCGAGGCCGCCGACGTGGTGCTGATGGACGACGACCCGATGAAGATCGCCAAGGCGATCCGCATCTCCCGCAAGTGCATGGCGATCGTCTACCAGAACATCGCCTTCGCCATCGGCGTCAAGCTCGTGTGCCTGCTGCTGGGCGCGCTCGGCGCCGCCAACATGTGGCTCGCCATCTTCGCCGACGTCGGCGTGATGATCCTCGCCGTGCTCAACGCCATCCGCGCCCTGTTCGTCCGCAAGCTGTGACGCGCGCCGCGAAAAGTTCAGGCGCCGAATTGCGGCGCGCCGCGCGGGGAACGCGCGCCGGACGGGACGAGAACGCCGCGCCGGCAGGCACCGCACGCGGTTATCCGCACCGGCGGGCACGCCGGCACGCGGGTTCATTGCCGGCACGCGGGTTCATTGCCGGCGCGCCGGGCGGACAGATCTTCGCGTCCGGCGCGGGCTTTCCGCCCGTTCGCACGCGCACCGTCCCGCCTGCGCGAACGCGTCTTTCGCTCTGGCGGCGCGCTTGCCCAGTTCATCGTCCCGTCCGCGCGGTTTGCGGTTGACCGCGCGGGCGGGTTTTGATATAATAGAGGGGAATTCGGCGCGGGCGGATCGGAGGGCGGTCGATGGGTCTTTTCAACGATGCGGCGGAAGTGCAGCGCCGCGCAAATCTCAAGGCGATGGAGGACAGGCGCGTGCGCTTTGCCGAGCGGATGCGCGCGGAGGGCTTCGCGCCGGAGAAGATGGTGCTGGCGTCCACGGAGCGCGGCGGCGTGATCGCCGTCTGCCGCGAGGGCGGCAAGGTGTGCCTGATCCTCGGGCCCGACTTCGGCGGCGAGGGCGAGTTCGTCCTCGAGCGTTACGACGCGCTGCCGGCGCGCTTTGAGAGCTATCTCGAGGAATCGTCGGGGCTGGGCGGGCTGTTCGGCATCGGCAAGAAGGGCGCGGCGGGCTTTGTCGCCATTGTCGACCGCGGCGGCGTGGAGCTGTCGATTCCCTTTGTCGTGAACAGGAACTGTGCGCTGCTGTGCGAGGGCAGGAAGAACCCGCTGCTGAACCCGCGCAGGCGGCGCGGGGACGCCAACGTGGTCTGGGAATTCCCGCCGGTGGAGAAGCGCGCGCTGGCGCGGTTCCGCGCGGCGATGGAAGAGATGTTGAACTGACGGGAGGTGCCGGCGATGGCTGTGGTTTGGCGCGACCGCAAGCGCCCGTTTCTGGGGCTGCCGTGGTCATTTACGATCTATACGCTGACGGAGGAAAAGCTGCTCGTCAAGACGGGTATCCTCCACCAGAAGGAAGAGGAGATCCGGCTGTACCGGATCATGGACGTGACGCTGAAGCGTTCGCTGGGCGAGCGCATCTTCGGCGTGGGCACGATCCACTGCTGTTCCGCGGACAAGTCCACGCCGGAGTTCGATATCCTTCACATCAAGGACTCCGAGCGCGTCAAGAACATGCTCTCCGACATGATCGAACAGCAGCGCGAGGCCAAGCGCATCAGCGGGCGCGAGTTCATGGACGGCGAGGACGAGATGTTCGGCGAGGACGGCGAGTGAGGCAAGCGGATTTCGCGCGGGCGGATTCGAGGACGCCGGGATCAGGCCTTGCCTGCGGACGAATGGACGCTGGTTTTGAAGGGGGACGCCGCAAGCGCGGCGTCCCCCCTTCGCGCGCCGCCTGTCAGGGAATATGGTGGTTTCCGCGCGCGGGGATGGATTCTTTGCGCGACTTTTTCTGGAAGCGGCGGCAGTTTCCGCGCGGGGATTCGCGCGGGCTGATCGAGATGGTTTATGATTGCTGTCAGCTGGAAGCGACGCGCGGGGATGCGATTCTCCGCGCGTCGCATCTGCGCGCTGCTCTTCCTGGAAGCGGCGGTTTCTCCGCGCGCTGTCTGCGCCGGATTTGCGCCTTTGCGCCGCCGGCGGCGCTGCGAAGCGCAGCTTCTTCAAAACTTAACGTGTCCGCGAATGACGGACAGTGTCCGCACAGCATCGCGCCAGGGCGGGGAAAAGCATTCATAATTTGTCCATAAAAACGCGCGCGTTTCCCCGCAGTTTGAATAATTCGACGCCGTGCGCGCGGGAAGTTGCAGAACATGCCCGCCCGTGGCGGATTCTGCGGCGACAAATCGCAGGTTTTTGAATCTACGGCTGCAAATTTCCCCTTGCAATTTCCGGGAGCCTTCTGTATAATATCGGCATATTCTTTGGATGGAGGCGACCTGTTGTGAAGAAGGTTATGGCACTGGTCCTGGCGCTGATGATGGTTCTGACTTGCGCGGCGTTCGCGGAGGACGCGAACGTGATCAAGATCGGCGTGTTCGAGCCCGCGTCGGGCGACAATGGCGCCGGCGGCAAGCAGGAAGTGCTCGGCATCGAGTACGCGAACTCGCTCGTCCCGACGGTCACCATCGGCGATACGGAATACACCGTGGAGCTGGTCGTCGTCGACAACCAGTCGCAGACCGACAAGGCGGTCACCGCGGCGCAGACGCTGGTGAGCGAGGGCGTGTCGGTGGTGCTCGGCTCCTACGGCTCCGGCGTGTCGATGGCGGGCGGCGAGGTGTTCGCGCAGGCGCAGGTGCCGGCGATCGGCTGCTCCTGCACCAACCCGGGCGTGACGTCGCTGTGCGACTACTACTGGCGCATCTGCTACATCGACCCCTTCCAGGGCACGGTCATGGCGAACTTCGCCATGGAACAGGGCGCGCAGAACGCCTACGTGCTGACCCAGCTCGGCGACGACTATTCCACCGGCCTGGGCTTCTACTTCCAGCAGGCGTTTGAATCGCTCGGCGGCACGGTGGTGGCGGAGACCTTCACCGAGGGCACCAGCGACTTTACCGCCTATCTGAACAACGCCATCAGCGCCGGTGCCGACGTCGTATTCGCGCCGAGCTCGACCACCTCCGCCTCGCTGATCATCAATCAGGCGGCGAGCATGAACGTGGACTTCCCCATCATGGCGGGCGACACCTGGGAATCCTCCGTCATCCTCGACGCGGTGAAGGGCACGAGCGTGCAGGTCTACTGCTCGACGTTCTTCGATGAGCGCGACGAGTCCAACACCGTGGCGGCGGAGTTCGTCGCCGGCTTCAAGGAGTGGCTCAACGCCAACCCCGACAAGCTGACCAACAACGGCGGCAACGACATCGTGGCGGCGGTCTCCGCGCTGGGTTACGACGGCTACATGGTGGCGCTCGAGGCGGTCAAGGCGGCGGGTTCCGCCAGCCCCGCGGACATCGCGGCGGCGCTCCCGGGCGTGACGTATGACGGCGTGACCGGCGCGATCGCGTTCGACGAGATCGGCGACGCGCAGAAGGACATGGCGTACATCAAGCTCGCCAACACCGAGACGGGCGAATTCGACTTCGTCAAGACGCAGACCGTCGCGGATTTGGGTTGAGCGCGGACGGATGGGGGACGATGCGTCCCCCTCCGCCAGCTTGCGTGACGGGAATGGCCTTCCCGGCGCGGCAGCCTGTGCCGAACCCGCTGATATGGCGGGTTCGGCGGTTTTTACGAGGGCGCCTGCGGCGGGACCGGCTCCTCCCGGAGCGGCTTTTCAGACTGAAACACGGAGGCGCTTGCCATGTTTGACAGAATCCTGCCCTATCTGCTCGCGGGCATCTCGGTGGGCGGGCAGTACGCGCTGATCGCCGTGGGCTACACGATGGTCTACGGCATCCTGCGGCTGATCAACTTCGCCCACGGCGACATCTTCACCGCGGCGGGCTTTTTCATGGTCTACTTCGCGGCGGCGATGCCGCTGTACGTCGCCGCGCCGCTGGTGGTGGTCGCGACGGTGCTGCTGGGCTTCGTGGTGGAGCGCGTGGCGTACAAGCCGCTGCGCAGCGCGCCGAGGATGTCGATCATGATCTCCGCCATCGGCGTGAGCTACCTTCTGCAGAACCTGATGTGGTACGTCACCGGCGGGCTGGCGAAGCAGTATCCGGTGCTGCCGTGGATCAGCGAGCAGATCACCATCGGTCCGGCGAGCACGAAGATGGCCACGGTGGTGACGCCCGTGATCACGGTGCTGCTGGTGGTGGCGCTGGTGATGCTCATCAAGCACACCAAGATCGGCATGGCGATGCGCGCCGTGTCGCGCGACTTCGAGACGGCGCAGCTGATGGGCATCAAGATCAACTCCGTCATCTCGATGACGTTCGTGATCGGCTCGTTCCTGGCGGCGATCGGCTCGATGCTGTACTTCTCCAATTACACCACCGTCACGCCGACGATCGGCGCCATGCCCGGGCTGAAGGCGTTCGTGGCGGCGGTGTTCGGCGGCATCGGCTCGATTCCCGGCGCGGTGATCGGCGCGATGCTCATCGGCATCTGCGAGAACGTCATCAAGGCCGTCGGCTATACCACGTTCTCCGACGCCTTCACGTTCGCGCTGCTGATCGTGGTGCTGGTGTTCAAGCCGACGGGCCTGTTCGGCGAAAAGACTTCCGAGAAGGTGTGATGCGTTTATGAAGAAATCCACAAAGGCAGCCGTCGGCACGCTGCTGGTGGCGGCGCTGTTTGCCGGCGTGTGGCTGGCGGAGCGGCTGGCGGGCGCGAACTCCATGCTGGTGACGGTGCTGGAGAAGGGCGCGATCTACGCGCTGATCGCCGTCTCGATGAACCTGCTCAACGGCTTCACGGGGCTGTTTTCGCTGGGGCAGGCGGGATTTATGCTGGTGGGCGCGTACACCTACGCGATCTTCACCATTCCCGCGGCGCGGCGCATGGCGGTGTATCAATACTATCAGGGCGGCATCGTGCAGTTTGAGCTGCCGTGCCTGCTGGCGATCGTGCTGGCGGGCGTGGTGGCGGCGGCGTTCGCGGCGCTGGTGGGCCTGCCGGTATTGCGGCTCAAGAGCGACTACCTCGCCATCGCCACGCTCGGCTTCGCCGAGATCATCCGCGCCGTCATCCAGTACGACAAGCTCGGACCGCTGACCAACGGCTCGAACCTGCTCAAGACCTATCCGACGTTCGACACGGCGCTGTTTCCCTTCGCGGTGGCGGGCGTGTGCATCGCCGTGATCCTGATGCTGATCCACTCGACCTACGGGCGGGCGTGCAAGGCCATCCGCGACGACGAGATCGCCGCCGAGGCCATGGGCATCAACCTGTTCCGCCACAAGCTGCTCTCGTTCGTGATCAGCTCGTTCTTCGCGGGCGTGGGCGGTGCGCTGCTGGCGATGTATCAGGGCACGGTGCAGGCGAACGCCTTCAAGTCCTCGATGACGTACGAGATTCTGCTGATCGTGGTCATCGGCGGCATGGGCTCGGTGACGGGCAGCGTGCTGGCGTCGTTTCTGTTCATCGCCTGCAGCGAGTGGTGGCTGCGCTTTCTGGACGTGGAGACGTTCATCGGCACGGTGCAGGTGCCGCTGCTGCGCTCGGGCTTCCGCATGGTGGTGTTCTCGGTGGTGATCATGGCGGTGGTGCTGTTCTACCGCCGCGGCATCATGGGCGACCGCGAGTTCAGCCTGGACGCCATCGCGCGCGCCTTCTCCGGCAAGAAGCGAAAGGGGGCGCGGGCAAAATGAGCACGGTGCTTCGCGTGAAGGACGTGACCATGCAGTTCGGCGGCGTCGTCGCCATCGACAACCTGTCCATGCACGTCGACGAGGGCGAGATCGTCGCCCTCATCGGACCCAACGGCGCCGGCAAGACCACGGCGTTCAACTGCATCACCGGCGTCTACGAGCCGACCAACGGCGAAATCGCCTTTGGCGATTGCATCATCGCCCGCAGCCACCCCACCGGCAAGATGAAAAAGCTCTACGCCGGCGCGCACGCGGACAAGTATCTGGGCGCGCGCGTGCGGCTGTCGCCGGACAAGATCACCCGGCTCGGCATCGCGCGCACGTTCCAGAACATCCGCCTGTTCAAGTCGCAGACGGCGTTTGAAAACGTGCTGATCGCCACGCACCTGCGCCGTACGAGCAACCCCTTCACGGCGACGCTGCACATCAACGCCGCCGAGGAGCGGCGCATGCGCGAGCGCGCCATGGAGATGCTCGAAACGGTCGGGCTGGCGGACAGCGCCGGCGAGCTGGCGACCTCGCTGCCCTACGGTCAGCAGCGCCGGCTGGAGATCGCCCGCGCGCTGGCGACGCAGCCCAAGCTGCTGCTGCTCGACGAGCCCGCCGCCGGCATGAACCCGCAGGAGACCGACGAGCTGGGCGCGTTCATCCGCGAGATCAAGGACCGCTTCCAGCTGACCGTGTTCATGATCGAGCACCACATGAACCTCGTCATGGACATCTCCGACCGCATCTACGTGATCGACTTCGGCAGGCAGATCGCCGAGGGCGCGCCCGCCGAGGTGCGCGACAATCCCGCCGTCATCGCGGCGTATCTGGGGGTGGATGAGGAATGAGCCTGCTCAAAGTCACCGACCTGCGGGTCAGCTACGGCGGCATCGAGGCGCTGCGCGGCATCTCCTTCGATGTCGAACAGGGCCAGATCGTCACGCTGATCGGCGCCAACGGCGCGGGCAAGTCGACCACGCTGCGCGCCATCGCCGGGCTGGTCAAGCCCGCCGGCGGCTCGATCGTGTTCGAGGGCCGCGACATCACCACCATGGACCCGCAGAAGGTCGTCGCCTCCGGCATCGCCATGGTGCCCGAGGGGCGCCGCGTGTTCGACAACCTCACCGTGCACGAAAACCTGCGCATCGGCGCCTACCTGCGCAAGGACGAAACCAGCATCCGCGAGGACATCGACCGCGTCTACGAGCTGTTTCCCCGCCTGCGCGAGCGCCACTGGCAGCTCGCCGGCACGCTCTCCGGCGGCGAACAGCAGATGCTCGCCGTCGGGCGCGCCATGATGACCCGCCCGAAGCTGCTGATGATGGACGAACCGTCGCTCGGCCTCGCGCCGCTGATCGTCAAGGACATATTCGCCATCATCCGCCGCCTGAGCGATTCCGGCATCACCATATTGCTCATCGAACAGAACGCCAACGCCGCGCTGCGCTGCGCCAACGTCGGCTACGTGCTCGAGACCGGCAACATCACCATGTCCGGCACCGGCAGTCAGCTGCTCAGCGACCAGCGCGTCCGCGACGCCTACCTCGGCACGCGCTGAGGCTGCGCCGGCAGCGGGACAGGCGCGCGTTGCAGCTGCAGGCGCGCCGCGAGAAGAGGAAGAGCGCGGCAGCGCGGCAGCGCTGCCGACGCCAGCTTGTCCGCGAAGCCTGCCCGGCACGCGCCGGCATGTGTTGCGGAAGCGAGGAGGCTGCGCTGCCGCGATTTCCCGAGCTGTGCCGCTGCGTCCGCCTGCGCCCCCGCCCATTGGGCGAGGGCGTTTTTGTGTGGGCGGAATGACCGGCGGAGCCGACGGAATGGGCGATGGAATGAACGCGCGCCGGCGGGAGATTCCTGCATGTGCCGCTTGCGAAGGGCGTGACCATAGCCACCGCGGAGGTCCTCTGCCGATATTCGCGAAGGCGCAGGGCGCGGGAACAGGCGCGCCGTGCAAAGGCGGCGGCTTCCGTTCTCGCGAAGGCGTGCGGTGCGAAGGGTGCGACCTGCAAAGCCAGCTTGCCCGACAGGCGACGGAACGGCGCCATTGGTTGGCGTGCGCGTGGCGTCGCACGGGATTATTGCTGTGACCAATGCAGATAAATGTCCAAGCGCCGCGCGCGGGGTTGACAGCGGGGTGCAAATGTGGTATATTTATCGCATAAAGAGCGAAATACACCACATTTCGCCCGATAGGAGGTCGATCGTATGCGATTCAGGCGTTGGCTGTATGGGTCGATGGGACTGCTTTCACTGCTGGGGCTGATCGGCGTTTTCACGCAGGAACGGGCGTTTCTGGCGTTTTTCGCCTTTGCAGTTGACTTCGAGTACTTCTTTATCCAGTCCGACGAGATGCTGGAGGAGGCCATGAACCGCTCGGCGGCGCGCGCGTTCTGCCTCGGCATGATCGCCGTGGCGCTCGCCACGCTGTTCGGCTTCTTCGTGCGGCGCGAACCGGCGGGCGAAGCGCTGGCGATGGGGCTCGCCGCCGGCTGGGCGGTGTCGGCCGTCGTCTACGCGCTGTCCACCGCCTGCTATGGCTTTCGCGAAAGGTGGGGGCTGAAGGATGATCCGGAATAGGATCCGGGAGTTTCGCGCCAGCCGCGGCATGAAACAGGAGGAGCTGGCGAAACTGGTGGGCGTGCGCCGCGAGACCATCGGCAACCTTGAGAAGGGCCGCTACAATCCCTCGCTGGCGCTGGCGTGGAACATCGCGAAGGTGTTCGGTGTGTCCATCGAGGAGATCTTCACCGTCGAGGCTTGAAGCGCCTGCGCGACAGACAGGTGCACCGAACGCTTGCGCCGCGAGGAGCGAGTGTCCGGCGGTAGGACAGAGTCATGCGTCCGCGCGACGGGTACGCCCGAACATTTGCGCCGTCGGGAGCGCGCGCCCGGCAGGATAGAGTCATGTGCCTGCGCGACAGGTGTGCCCGAACGCTTGCGCCGCGAGGAGCGTGTGTCCGGCGGCAGGACAGAGTCATGTGCCCGCGCGACAGGTGCGCGCGAACATTTGCGGCGCTAAGGAGCGCGCGCCCGGCGGCAGGACAGAGTCATGCGCCCGCGCGACAGGTGCGCGCGAACATTTGCGGCGCTAAGGAGCGCGCGCCCGGCAGGATAGAGTCATGCGCCCGCGCGCAGGTGCGTTCTGCATATTTGCGCCACAGAAGGGCTTGCACCCGGGAGCAGGACAGAGTCATGCGCCTGCGCGACAGGTACGCCCGAACATTTGTGCCGTCGGGAACGCGCGCCGGCAGGTGTGCCCGAATGCTTGCGCCACGGCGGGGCATGTGCCCGGCGGCATGCGTCGGAGCGACAGATACATTCTGCATATTTGCGCCGCAGAAGGGCTTGCACCCGGGAGGAGGACAGAGTCATGCGCCTGTGCGACGGGGCTTTTTGCATATTTGCGCCGTCGGGAGTGCGCGCCCGGCAGGTCAACCCCCAAAGACCGCCGACCAGCGCGTCGACATTGGATGTCCGAACGCGCGCGTCCGGCAGGTCAGAACCGCGCCCCTGCGCGCATACACTTTGGCGAGGAGGGGATTCCATGGCGAAGCGTGTGCGCGTCCGCCGCGACCGTCCCGCCGCGCCGGCGATGGCGTTGGCGCTGGCGGTGACGATGCTGGCGGTCTACCTGATCGCGCGGTCCGCTCCGGCGGACGGCGGCGAGGCGGCGCTTGCCGGCGCGCGCGAGGGGCGCGTCACGCGCGAGATCGAGCTGGCGGGCGTGGAGGTGTACTGCGCCGATCTGGGCTGCTGCGAGGACGACGTGGCGGCGCGCATCCTTGCGGCGTCGTTTGCTCCGCGCGGCGCGGCGGGGGTGGTGCGGCGCGACGCCAGCGGCTGGCATGTGCTCGGCGCGGCCTATGCGCTGGAAGCGGACGCGCAGCGCGCGGTGCGCCAGCTGGCGGAGCGCGACGGCGTGACGGCACAGGTGTGGTCGCTCGCCGCCGCGCCGTTGACGCTGCGGATCACCGCGCCCGCCGCCGATATCGACGCCATCGCCGCGGCGGATGCGGCGCTCACGTCCCAGATCGAGGGCGCAGCCGCGCTGGCGGCGCGGGTGGATCGCGGCGAAGTCGGCGATCGCTCGGCGCGCACGCTGGCGGCGCTGGCGGAGTCGGAGCTGGAGGCGGCGCGCACTGCGCTGGCGCAGGTCGCGGGCGCGGCGGAGGACGCGGTGTGCGCTTCGCTGCTGGACCAGCTCGCGCAGCTGGCGGACGCTCTCGGCGACGCCGCGCGCGGAAGCGATGCCGGCGCCGCGCTGTCGGGCCGCCTGCGCAGCTGTCAGGTCGCCGCGCAGCTGCGCCGTGCCGACGCGCTCAACGCACTGCGGTGAGGAGAAGCGCGTGCGGTGAGGAAAAGCGGGCGTGCGGCGAGGCTGGCGTCAGCATGCGGCGAGGAGAAGTGGGTGTGCGGCGAGGAGAAGAGCGTGCGATGGGGAGAAGCGCATGCGACGAGGCTGGCATCAGCGTGCGGCGGCAGATGATCCGCCGCGCTGGCGAGCGGAATGCGCTGTCGCGAGAGGTGTTGAGAAGGGCGCGTGCGTTTCTCAGGGATGCGCCGCGCCTTGTTGTGCGTGCGGGGTGTGCGGAACGCTGCGCCACCTGCATGGCGCACCATGTTTTCCGCATGGCGCGCATGCCGCCTGCGCGGGGTGCTTCGCCGTCCGCATGGCGCACCATGTTTTCCGCACGGCGTGTATGTCGCATGGCGCGCACGCCGCCTGCACGGGATGTTTCGCCACCTGCATGGCGTGCTTGCCGTCTGAGAGGGGGTGCTTGTCCTCTGCATGACGCGCACGCCGCCTGCGCGGGATGTTTCGCCGTCCGCATGGCGCACCATGTTTTCCGCATGGCGCGCATGCCGCTTGTGCATGGCGCGCCCGCCGCCTGCGCGGGATGTTTCGCCACCTGCATGGCGCGCATGCCGCCTGCACGGGATGTTTCGCCACCTGCATGGCGTGCTTGCCGTCTGAGAGGGGGTGCTTGTCCTCTGCATGGCGCGCATGCCGCCTGCACAGGATGTTTCGCTACCTGCATGGCGTGCCATGTCCTCTGTATGATGCACCGCCGTTTTGCGTTCCTGACCGTCTTCTCATCATGGACTGGTTCCATGTCCTCTGTATGACGCGCCCGCCGCTTGCGCGGCGGTCCTTGTCCTCCGCGCCGAGTTTCCGATCGTCTGTGCATATTTTTTGGCGTTTGTCCGCAGCTGCGGTCATACTGCGCGGAACGCGGGCATAGGATATTGTCAGAAATTGCTTGGAGTGATGTTATGCCCACCCAGACGGCGGAGCTCATGCACGACCTGCGCATGCCCCTGCAGGTCATCTACAGCTGTGCGCAGCTGCTGGAGGAGGAGGTCGGCGGCAACGCGCGCGCCCGAGGCTATGTGCAGGCGCTGCTCAGCGGCGCGGCGGAGATGCAGCAGATGCTCGCCGGCGCGCTGGAGGCGTCGCGTCCCGAAGCGGGCGAGGCGCGGTTCGCGCGCGAGGATCTCGTATCGCAGACGTGGGAGCTGTGCGCGCGCTGCCAGCTCTGCGCCGGGCGCAAGGGCATCCGGCTGGGCTTTCACGCCAACGCCGACCGCCTCGAGCTGGCGCTGGACGCCGAGAAGTACAGCCGCATCGTCATGAACCTGCTGCAGAACGCCATGAAGTTCACGCCGCAGGGCGGACGCGTGCGCGTGGAGGTGCGCGCCATGGGCGACCGCGCCGAGGTGTGCGTGGCGGACAACGGCTGCGGCATCGCGCCGGAGCGGCTGGCGTCGATCTTCGAACCTCACTGCAGCGACGGCGGCTATGGCTATGGACTGGCGATCGCGCGGGCGTACGCGCGCCAGCTCGGCGGGACGCTCGACGTGCGCTCCGAGCCGATGCGCGGCAGCGCGTTCACGCTGCGCCTGCCGGTCCGCTCCGTGGAGGCGGCGCGCCGCGCCACGGAAAGCGCGGCACTGGCGTGAGGGTGAGGCGCGGCTTCGGTCAATAGGCGGGAGCCTGCGCTGCCATGGAAAGCGCGGCGCTGGCGTGAGGGCGAGGCGCGCGATGTGCCGGTTCCTGTGAGCGCTGCGGGCGCCGGGGAAAAGCGGGCCGCTCCCCGCGTCAGGCGCGTTCATGTCGACCGGACCTTGCCGCGCTGCGGGCGCCGGGGGAAGGGAGCGCGCTTTGCATTCGCGGGAGGAAGAACCCTTCTGCCGGCGGCAATGGGCGCTGATCTGCGACGGTGCGCTTTGCATTCGCGGGAGAAAGAGCCTGAGCTTGGGAGCGCGCGGCGATGTGTGGCGCGCACGGCGGGCGCGCAGAGCGAACGGCGCCGCCATCTCGCGGCGATATGACGCGCGCGGCATCGGTCCGGCGGCATGCGCGGCGCCCCACTCCGGGGCACCGCAGAGCGCTGACAAGGCCTGCAATCGAAAATTGCCCCAATGAGAAAGAAGTCGGAGGCAATTTTCGCTTCCCGCGTCAGCTGCACTTGCGTCCCTGGCTCGCAGGCTTTCTCAACGCTGTGACGGCCTGTTGACTTTGTCAACATCCTGCGCGGCGCCCCACTCCGGGGCGCCGCTGTGCGTCTTTGCGCAATCCTTCCACGGGTTCGGTTGACAAGCGCGCGCGGGGCGGTTACAATAGAGGGGAACGCGCGCCGGCGCTGGCTGAGGGCGCGCTCGCGCCGCGCATTCCGGCGCATCTTGCACAAAGGATGAGATTTCATGAAGAAAAAGACGGCAAAGCGGCTGCTGATCGCGCTGATCGTGGTCGTGGTGGTCCTCGCGGCGGCGCTGGCGGGCGCGAGCTGCTATCTGGTGAACTTCGGCATCGTGCGCAAGGACAACCCGCCGGACGTCTCGCCGGAATCGGTGGTGACGGACGAAGCCGCTTCCGTGATCGATCAGAACCGCGAGGCGGTCGCCGCGCAGACCGAACAGTGGCTGGCGCAGAGCGCGCTCGAGCCGGTGTCGGTGACCTCGGACGACGGGCTGCGCCTCGCCGGCGAGATGGTGCGCGTCGACGGCAGCCACAAGTGGCTGCTGGGCGTGCACGGCTATACCAGCAGCCGCCAGAGCTTCCGCGACATCGCCGGCTTCTACGCCGCGCGCGGCTTCAACGTGCTGCTGCCGGACATGCGCGCCCACGGCGAGAGCGAGGGCAAGTACATCGGCATGGGCTGGCTGGACCGCAAGGACGTGCTCAAGTGGATCGACCTGATCGTCGAGACCGACCCGGAGGCGCAGATCGTGCTGCACGGCGTGTCCATGGGCGGCGCGACGGTGATGATGACCGCCGGCGAGACGCTGCCGGAGAACGTCAAGGGCATCGTCGAGGACTGCGGCTATACCTCGGTGTGGGACATCTTCTCAGACGAGCTGAAGTACCTGTTCGGCCTGCCGACCTTCCCGCTGCTCAACACCGCCGGCTTCGTCTCGGAACTGACGGCGGGCTACGGCTTCGCCGAGGCCTCGTCGCTGCGCCAGCTGGAGCGCGCGCAGGTGCCGATCCTGTTCATCCACGGCTCGGAGGACAACTTCGTGCACACGGACATGGTCTACGAGCTCTACGACGCCTGTCCGACGCAGAAGGAGATGCTGGTCGTGGACGGCGCCGGTCACGGCGAAGCGTACCTGATGGATCCCGACCTGTACTTTGACACGGTGTTCGGCTTCCTCGCCGATACCTGCGGCGTGGAATAAGGGGAGGGCGGTCCGTTGCGGAAGGAATGGCGCGCGTGGCGCGCGCTGGTCGTGTACACGGCGCTGTTTGCCGCCGGCTTCCTCGCCTGCTATGCGGGGATGCTGCTGTCCGGGCGCGCGCCGATCTGGCGGGTGGACGGGCTGATGCAGCACTATCCGTTCTTCGCCTACATCGGCGACTGGCTGCGCGATGCGCTGGCGGGCGAGGCGCGGGCGTTCGACTTCGCGCTGGGCTTCGGCGAGGACGTGCTCGCGGCGATGAACTACTATGGGCTGGGCGATCCGCTGACGATTGTCTGCGCGCTGCTGTCCGGTGCGGGCGCCGAGGCGGGCTTTTGCGCGATGATCGCGCTCAGGCTCTGGTGTGCGGGACTGGCGTGCCTGGCGCTGGCGCGCGACCGCGGCATGGACTGGAGGCCGGCGCTGTACGCCGCGCTGACCTATGCCTTCGGGCTGTGGATCTTCACCGAAGCGGCGCTCAAGCAGGCGATGTTCCTCAATCCCGCCATCCACTTCCCGCTGATGCTGCTGGGACTGGAGCGCGTGTTCGCGGGCGAGCGCCCGTGGGCGCTGGCGCTGGCGGTGCTGCTGGCGGCGCTGGGCGGATTCTATTTCCTCTATTGCAGCTCGGCGATGCTGCTGGCCTACGCGCTCGTGCGCCAGTTCACGCGCGGCGAGGCGCACCCGTGGCGCACGCTGCCGGCGACGGCGGGGCGCGCGCTGGGCGGCTACCTGCTGGGACTGGCGATGTCGGCGGCGGTGTTTCTGCCGGTGACGATCGGCTTTCTCGGCGGGCAGCGCATGGGCAACGTGTTCACGCTCAGCGAGATGCGGCTGACCTATTCGCTGCGCGACTACCTGCGCTTGCCGCTGGCGCTGGTGTCGGCGCGCGGGCTCGGCGCGGTGCCGTTCATGCCGGCGCTGACGGCGTTCGGCGCGGCGCTGATGCTGCTGCGCCGCCGGCGCGAGGACCGCTCGTGGCTGGCGCTGACGGCGGTCACGGGGCTGGCGCTGCTGGTGCCGGCGACGGGCTG
>CALVPU010000215.1 GCA_944353735.1 uncultured Eubacteriales bacterium
ATCCTTTAATGGCAAACCGCCAATTGCCCGCCGGAGTGGCTCAGAGAACGTCCCCGCAACGCCCTCTCCCTTTGCATTCGTCCGTTCATCAAATACTGGGAGCGGATGCCGTGGTGACAGCCGCGCCCCAATTTCCGATGGCTTTCGCAAAGTTGCAATGGCAAACCGCCAATTGCCCGCCGGAATGGCTCAGAGGACATCCCCGCAGTGCCCTCTCCCTTTGCATTCGTCCGTTCGTCAAACACTGGGAGCGGATGCCGTGGTGACATCCGCTCCCCAATTCCCGATGGTCTTCGCAAAGTTGCCATGGCAAACCGCCAATTGCCCGCCGGAATGGCTCAGAGGACGTCCCCGCAGCGCCTGGTCTTTTGCATTCATTCGTTCGTCAAATACTGGGAGCGGATGCCGCCACGGCATCCGCGCCCCAATTTCCGATGGTCTTTGCAATGCGCTCCGCAGCCGCTTTGTACCGGCGCTTTCGCAATGCGCTTCAGCCGCGGCAGAACTTTTCGATATAGGCGTCGTAGCTCTTCTGGATGATCTGCATGGCCTGTTCGCGCCCGTAGGCGCCGACGATTTCCGTGTCCTTGTCGCCCTCGAGACTCTTGTACACGTTGAAAAAGTGCATGATCTCCTCGGCGATGTGCGAGGGCAGGTCGCTGACGTCGTGATAGCTGTTGTACACCGGATCGCCGAACGGCACCGCCAGTATCTTTTCGTCCATCGAATTGCCGTCGCGCATTGCGAAATAGCCGATTGGGTACACCCGCACGAGGCTCATCGGGCGGATCGTCTCGCTGCACAGCACCAGCACGTCCAGCGGGTCGTCGTCCTCGGCGTAGGTGCGCGGGATGAAGCCGTAGTTGGCCGGATAGTGCGTCGAGGTGTACAGGATGCGGTCCAGGCGCAGCGCGCCGGTCTCCTTGTCCATCTCGTACTTGTTCTTCGAGCCCTTTTCGATCTCGATCACCGCCATGAAGTCGTCCACCCGCATGCGCGCCGGACGGATATCGTGCCACAGGTTCATGCTCTTCCTCCTCGCCGGTTTTGGTCTATCTCTATTCTTTCGACGTCAAAGGCGCGATTTCCTGCCGCTTTCCGGCGAAATCGCGCCCTGTTTTTCTCGCAAAATGAGACCGCGCCCGGCGAAGGGCGCGGCGCCGCTCAGTAGACGACCACCACGGTGCCGGAGGGGCAGTTTTCGTAGATCCACTTGGCGTCCTCGACCTGCAGGCGCACGCAGCCGTGCGACGCCTTGCTGCCCAGCGCGTAGACCGAGTTGACGCGCAGCGTGCTGGTGTCGCGCTCGCTGTAGAGCACGGAATGGAAGAGGATGTCGCCCTCGATCTGGTAGGCGTACTGCGCCCAGCATTCAAACTTCGTGAAATAGTGCCAGCGGTCGAGCGGCTGGGTCTGGGTGAAGATGCCGCGCGGGGTGGAGCTGCCGAGACCGGTGGAGCAGATGAAGGCGTCGATCTGCTCGTACGCGCCGTCGGCGTTGAGCTCGTAGACGTACACGTACTGGTCGTCGAGGCTGATCTCGAGCTTGTAGTGGGTCCAGTCGCCCACGGGATCGGCGGAGAACAGCGCGCGCTGCGTCTCCTCGTCGGCGATCCCGGTCGCCTCGAGGCCGTTCTTTTCCTGGAACAGCGCGATGGCGTCGCGCGTCGTGCCGCCATAGATGCCGTCGATGTCGAAGCGCGACAGATAGTACAGCGTGTGCAGGCGCCGCTGCACGCGCGCGGTTTCCGCCTCGGAGGCGTCGGGACCGACGTCCTCGCGATAGATGAACAGATCCGCTTCGGCGAGCGCGTCCTGCGCCTCGGCGGAAAGGTGTTCGCTGTCGGCGAACAGTTCGGCGTACGGGCTGTCGTGGTCGGAGAGATAGGCGTACAGCCGCTCGACGCCCTCGCGTACCTTGCTGCCGTACTCGCCGTCCTCGACGTCGGCGAGCATGCCGTACTGGTTGAGCAGGCGCTGCACGCTGCGCACCGCGCCGTTTTCGTCGCCCAAGGCGATGTCGTGCGCCACGAAGCGCTCGGCTGTGGCGGCGTCTGCGGCAAAGAGCGCGTCGATGGTGGCGCGGTCGGCGACGCCGGTGGCGTCGAGCCCCGCCGCCTGCTGGAAGGCGCGCGTGCACGCCGCGGCGTAGTCGTCGTAGACCTCGTCGGGATCGGCGTCGAGATAGCCGAGGTCGCGCAGCCTGCGCTCCACGCGCCTTGCCTCGCTGCCGCTGTCGCCGGCGCGAAGCGCCGTCAGGTAGGTGGAATAGCCGTCGCTGAAGAGGATCTCCTGCGTCATCGGCGAGGCAACGCCGTCGGCGTCGATCCCGCCGGGCAGGCGGTCGCCATAGCCCTGCGCGATGAGGTGCGCCTGAAACGCCGCCACGGCGCTCTGCGTGTTTTCGCCATAGATGCCGTCGGCGGCGTCGCGCAGAAAGCCGTACTGGATCAGCATGCGCTGCAGCTCCGCCACGGCGTCGCCCTCGTCGCCGCGCGACAGCTGCGCCCGCAGCGCGCGCACGTCGGCGTCGGACATCCGCGCGGTGGTGCGGGCGTCGGCGACGCCGGTGACGTCGAGGCCGTTCAGGCTCTGAAACAGCGCCACGGCGCTTTGCGTCTGCGCGCCAAAGATGCCGTCCGCCGCGCCGGAGAGGTACCCCAGCTCGATCAGCCGCGCCTGCAGCTGCTCCACCGCCTCGCCGCGCGCGCCCTCGCTGAGCGCCGCTTGGGCCTCCGCCGAATCGTCGGAAGCCGCCGAATCGTCGGACGCGGACGGGCTGCCGGCAGACGCCGGCTGAGCCGCATCCGCCTCGCCGCTGCCGGTCGCCGCGTCCACCGCCGCGTTCGCCGGCGGATCGCCGTTTTCGCCATGAGCGGTCGCGCCGGATGCCGCAGAGCGCTGGTCATGCCCGTCGGCGCTGCCGCCAACGTCCTCCGCGCTGCCGGCTGCCGCGCCTGCCACGACCGGCGTGCCCATTGCCGCGCCGAACAGCGCGCCTGCGGCGTATAGGTTCGCGCCATGCGCCGGCGCTTCGGCGCCCGCCGCCGTCATGGACAGCGCCAGCAGCAGGACCAGTGCGGTCGCCTTCATCGTTTTTTTCCAATTCATCCTCGTCTCTCCAATGCCTTGGTTTTCGCCGTGCGGCGCATGCGCGCCTTCGCACCGGTATTCTAATATACACGATTTATGTGTCATTTTTATCGCTAACATCTTAATTCGACGAAAACTGTATGGTCTGTACAAGCAAAATCTCGCTGCGCGACGCGCGAGGCGAAGCGTGCGGGAGGCGGTGCGAGGGAGCGGCGCTGGCTTGAGTGCGGCGGACAAGACTTCGCCCCATTCCGCGAATGCGAAATGGGGCGGGCGCGTGGAATCCCGAAGGGACTTCCGATGCGTCGGGATTAGAGAGAACCCGAACGCGGCAGCGGCGTCACGGCTCGAGGGAGAACTCGAACGCGGCCTCGGGATCGTCGTAGTGCTCGTTGGGAATCCAGAGCACGGAGCGGTCGGTCAGGTTGTACACGGCGCTGTGCACGGTGCAGCCGTCGTCCCAGCTGCGCCGGCCCACGTTGGCGAGGATGTCCATCGCGGCGCGCTCGTCCGCGACCACGCCGCCGGTGGCGGTCAGGTCCGCGCCGATGCGGTCGTAGCGGTCGCGGCCCTCGATATCGGCGCTGGAAGAGCCCTCGTAGTAGCCGGGCTGGAGGATGAAGTTGGTGACCCACTGGCAGTCGCTGGCGGCTTCCGCCTCGCCCAACGCCGCGTCGCCGTCGCTGTAATGCACCACCAGCCGGCGCTGGGCGCCGTCGTTGTCGGTGGCGTCGGTCTCGCCGATCCACTCCAGCACCGCGCTGCGCCCGCTGGCGTCGGCGACCATGTAGTGGTAGGAGGTGCGCGCGGAATCGTGCATGTCGTAGCTGGACGCGATCTCCACCGCCTCGTCGAGGTCGTCGGCGTAGTCGAGGATCAGGCGCAGCAGCGTGGTGGAGGTGAAGTCGGGCTTGCCGGTGTCCTGATCGGTGGGCACGGTCGACTCGCCCTGAAAGCTCATGTAGATGCCGCACGCCACGCCCGCGTCGTTGACGCCGTCCAGCGGCGTGTAGGTCGCGGCGAGGCAGGTGATGCGGTCCATCAGCCCGTCGAGGTCCTCGTTCACGTCGATGCCCAGAAACTGCAGGTCCGCCGTGGAGATGCTGGCGTGCCGGCCCTCGTTCGCCTCGGTGAACACCAGACAGGTGTTGGTCTTGGAAAAGTCATAGTTGCGGGCGAACAGCGCGTCGCCGTCCTCGGTGCGCGCCGTGAACGACGCGCAGCTGATCTCCGGCGCGCTGATGCCCATGTCCACCAGCCCCTTGGTGATGTGGTCGGTGATGAAGGCGATGAGCTCCTCGTCGCTGGACACGCCGCCCTGCGCGACGAAATCGTCCAGATAAAAGCCGCCGTGCACGTGCATTGTGTAGACCGAGCCGTCCTCGTTGGCGTCGTCGCGCGCGCGGATCTGCTCGATGCTGGCGAGCGTGACGATCTCGTCGCCCCACATCGCCCACACCGTGCCCGCCGCCGCCACTGCCAGCGCGGCGACCGCCGCCGCCAGCGCCAGCAGGACCTTCTTCCAGCGCGCCATCTTTCGCTTGCCCTGTTCCATAACAGCACTCCCTTGCTCATTGGTTAATTTATTGAACTATAATTGTCCTCGCTATTGTACGACAAAGCGGGCGATTTGTCAATGCCCTGCGGCGGAAATTTGTCCCGGGCGCGCTCTGTTTGGGCGTGAATGCGATGAAAATGTGCATATTTCGCGCTTTTTCTGCATTGTTTTGGCACAGCGATTGATTTTTCAACAGGTTTTGATATAATACGATTGACAGGTCCCCGCATTTGCGAGGGCCAACCTGCAAATGGAGGAACGCTGACCATGATGATGAGAAAGCTGCTGGCGCTGGTACTGGCGCTGGCGTTGGCGCTGAGCGCGTGCGCGCTGGCGGAGGAGCCGGTGGTCGAGGATGTGCCGCTGGCGACCGCCGCGCCCGACGAGGATTTTGACCTCTCCGGCGTGCTCGACGAGGAGATCCTCGCCGACGAGTTCATCTCCGTCGAGGACTATGCCGAGACCGAGAACCTGCCCGACGACTGGTGGAACATCCTGCTGCTGGGCACCGACAACCGCTATGAGGGCAATACCTACGGCAGGACCGACTCAATGATCATCCTCTCGGTCAATCCCGCCACGCTCGAGGCCAAGCTGACCTCGCTGATGCGCGACACGTGGGTTTCGATGTACGGGCGCAGCAGCAAGGCCAAGCTCAACGCCGCCAGCGTCTACGGCGGTCCGGAACTGACGATGCGCACCGTCAACGAGTGCTTCGGCATGAACATCTCCGACTACGCGCTGATCAACATCACCGGCCTGGCGGACGTGATCGACGCCCTCGGCGGCATCGAGCTCGACGTCACCGAGGAGGAGCGCGCCGCGCTCAACCGCGGCCTGTTCGACCTGTCCTCGCAGTCCGGCATGGAGGAGCTGGAGGAGTCGGGCGAGCAGGTGCACCTCAACGGCAACCAGGCGGTCGCCTTCGCGCGCATCCGCCGCATCGACAGCGATTACAAGCGCACAGAGCGCCAGCGCGACGTGCTGACCGCCATCGCCGAGAAGCTGCAGGAGAGCAACAACGCCGCGACGATCGTCGGCGTGGTCACGTCGCTGATGCCCTACGTCGAGACGAATCTCGATCTGGGCGAACTGATGACGCTCGCCTACGTCGGGCTGCAGCTGGACATGTCGAACGTCGAGCAGCTGCGCCTGCCCGCGGACGGCACCTTTGACGCCGGCACGTACAACGGCGTGTGGAGCATCCGCCCCAACTTCGACGAGAACAAGCAGATCCTCTACGACTTCATCTACGGCGAGGACGAGGAATAGGCGCGCCTGCAAACGCCGCGGCGCGCGGAGAACGAAAAAGGGCGCTTTCACCATCATGCGGTGAAAGCGCCCTTTGTTGTCAGAAATGCCCGCCGCGGCAGGATCGCCCTTCTCGTCGGCGGGAAGGTTTTTCCCATGGCGGCGAAGTGCCCTTCTCGCGGCAGTGCCGTTCCTGCGGCAGCGCTCTTCCCGAAGCGGAAATGCCTTCTTGCGGCGGGGGCGCTGTAGCGGTGATTTCAATCTCCGCGTTTCGTGAAGGATCGCCCTTCTCGTGAGGGGGAGCGACTCCGGCACACACATCGCCCCGGGGAGCGTGGGCATTTCAATCCACGCTGCCCGCGAGGGGAGCGACGTCAATTCCCGCGTTTGTGCAGATGTCAACGATCGATTTCAATCCACGCGCCCCGCGAGGGGGAGGGTTTTCTCATGGCGGGAAAGCGCCCTCTTGCGGCAGCGCCGTTCCCGCGGCAGCGCGCTCTTCCCGAAGCGGAAATGCCTTCTTGCGGCGGGGGCGCTGTAGCGGTGCTTTCATTCTCCGCGTCTCGTGGAAGAGCGACCTCCCCGCGAGGGGAAGGGTTTTCCCATGGCGGCGAAGTGCCCTTCTCGCGGCAGTGCCGTTCCCGCGGCAGCGCTCTTCCCGAAGCGGAAATGCCTTCTTGCGGCGGGAGCGCTGTAGCGGTGCTTTCAATCTCCGCGTCTCGTGAAGGATCGCCCTTCTCGCGAGGGGGAGTTTTTTCTCATGGCGGCGAAGCGCCCTTCGCTGCGCCTTATCCGATCAGCTTGCGGACCTCCTGGGCGAGCGCCTCGCCGAGGGCGCGATGCGAGGCGGCGTCCATGTGCACGCCGTCGACCGGCGAGGGTTCGGCGACCGTGGCGGCGTCGAAAAACGCCGCGCCCTGCGCCTGCGCCACGTGGCGGTAGTAGAAGGCGAACTTCTTGCTCTCCGCATAGCCGCCGCGCAGCGTGCCGTAGGGGTCGTCGGCGACCGACGGGTGCAGCTGGATCGGCGAGACCAGCAGCACCTTGAACCCGTTGGGGAACACCTCGCTGCTCTCCTTGCGCGCCTGCACGGCGCGGGCGAGGTCGATCAGGCGCTCGGCGCCCTTCGCGGCGCCAAAGGCGTCGGTGAACTTCAGGTCGTTCGTGCCCATCATCAGCACGAGCAGGTCCAGCGGCTTTTGCGCCACCAGCGCCATCGGCAGCGCCGCCGCGCCCAGCCGCCACGGGCTCCACGGGTCCTCGTAGACCGAGGTGCGCGCGTTCTGCCCGTCCTCGAGCACGCGGTAGCCCGCGCCGAGCGCCGACTGCATTACGCCCGTCCAGCGCGTGTCCAGATCGAAGCGCACGCCCGTTCCCGGCGTGTAGCCCCACGTGTTGGAATCGCCAAAGCACAGGATGTTTTTCATAATAATGCCTCCGCCCCTTTGGGGTCTGTATTGAATCTCCAGATTGATTATAGCCCATCGCGCGCGTGTGCGCAAGATCCTGAGGGGATTTTATTGCCGTTCCGGCGCATCGAGCGACAACAGCCAGGCGCCAGCAAAGGATAAAAAGGGAATTCTGAAGAGAGAGGCTGGAAGCGTGACCGAACCACGCACGGCAGAGGCGTTCTCCATGGATGGGATATCACGGGCCAACCGCATTGTGTTGGCGGCGCCGGAAAGCACTGTCAGTATGCGGAGAAGGGCGAATGCACGCGCCGGGCATGGCGCGAAATGTGCAGCGCGCACGGCAATGTGAGCGCAAAGCGCAGCTGCGCCGGTTCGTTGCATGGTTCTTCTTCCTCGCTGGCTGGCTCCTTGTATGGCAGCTTGTGGTCATTTTTGCGGGCACGCTTTAATGACGGGCAAGGCCGCCCCAAGAAGGGCGAAGAAGCGTTTCCCGGAGAGTGCCATGACAAGCGCGCTATTCGCCCTGTGCGCCGCTTTCGTATAGGTCTTCCGAAACGTGGCGTTGTTTGCGCAGTTCGATGTCGATGAGGCTTTTATACATGGAAGGGGTGCGAGAAGTGATCTTCTTGAACACGGTGGCGAAATAGGCGGGCGACGCGTAGCCCAGCGCAGTGGCGACTTCCGTAATCGAATAGTCCTGCGCGATCATCCGCTTGGCGAAGGCAATTTTGCGCCAATTTATGTAGTACATCGGCGTGACGCCGCTTTGGAGCACGAAGGTTCTTTTGAAATGCGAGAGCGAGCACTTGCTCAGCGCCGCCAGGTCCTGCAGGCAGATTTCCTCGGTAATGTGATCGTTGATGTATCGGAAGGCGATGTCGATGTTCGGCGCGCGCTGCGGCGACGCGCTTTCGATGAGGTCTTCAAGTGAGAACAGAAAGCGAATCAGTTCTCCCTGACCGCGCAGCCGCAAACGGGGCTGGCTCGTGGTGCAGAAGCGCAGCGCGTCAGTCAAAATTTCCGCGAGAAGCGCGTTCCCATGATAGCGATACGCGTTCAGGGACAGCAGGTAGGCGCGAATCGACCTGGCTGTGGAAGGCGACAAACCCAGCAGCGGATGTTCCTCGCCGGAAGCGATCTTCAATTGAAAATAGGTGTGCTTGTACTGCGGATGATTTCCGGTCGAATACCGCGCGCGGGGCGGAATGACCAGCAGATCTCCACCGCTGAAGGAGAGCTCCGTCTGATCGACGCGGTAAATTTGAATCCCCTTGGTGATCAGGCGCAATTCAATGCAGTCTTCGTTGCGCTGCCGGGGAAGCGGATTTGTTGAATGCTCGATGCACATCTGACCAAATGCCTTGACGCCTTCCATCGTTTTGCCCCATTTCTCATTGTAAATTTGCGCAGAGGATTTCAAAATAATATTCCATACGAATATGGATGCCGGGAGGGGGAAACTGTGCTAGTATAACAGCAGAGAGCCCCTTAAAGCGAGGAACATTTCCTCATCAATACCATCATACCTTGCGGCGGGGGAGAAGTACAACCATCCTTTTGAAAAATGCGCGCAAATAGGAGGGACATGCCATGACGATGCACTGGAAAAAGATGCGGGAACTCAGCCGATCGCGGAGCGATGGATGGCAACTGTACACGTTGATGATTCCCGCCGCGGTTCTGGTAATCCTATTTAGCTATATTCCGCTTTACGGAGTTATCATCGCGTTTCAAGACTACAAGCTCGGCGATCCATTTCCTGCGGTGAGCGGTGTCGAATGGGTAGGGTTCAAGCACTTTCTAAGCTACATAGAGAGCAAGTTCTTTGCCCGCACGATGATCAACACCATTCGGCTAAGCCTGATGAATCTCCTCTTCGGGTTTACGACGCCGATCATCTTCGCGCTTCTCCTGAACGAAGTCCGCAATGCGCGGTACAAGAAATTCGTTCAGACCGTGAGCTATCTCCCTTATTTTATCTCCATGGTCGTCGTCGCCGGCATGGTCCTTTCGTTTCTGGAAATCAACGGCCTGATCAACAACCTCCTTTCACTGTTTGGCGTATCGCCCCGGGAATACATCATCTATCCGGAATGCTATCCGTGGATTTACACGTTTACGAATGTGTGGAAGAGCTTCGGATTCGCCTCCATCCTCTATTTTTCGACGATTTCGGGGATCGATCCCGCGCTGTATGAATCGGCGCGAATCGACGGCGCGAATCGCTGGCAGCAGATGCTCCACATCACGCTGCCGAGCATCCTGTACATCATCGCGGTGCAGCTGGTCATGCAGATGGGACAGATTCTGAACACCAACACGGATCTCGCGCTGCTGCTGTATCGGTCCTCGACCTATTCGACCTCGGACACGATTGGCACCTATATCTACCGCATCGGAATTCAGGGCGGGAAATACAGCTATACAGCTGCCGTAGGACTGTTCATGTCCGTGATTGGCTTTGCGCTGACGTTCATCACAAACAGGATCAGCAACCGGCTTACGGGCTACGGACTTTGGTAAGGAAGGGTCGATATGAAGAAAAATCGAAACGCCATTCGCGAAGGCAGCCGGTTCGCGGACGCTGCGATCTACTTCATCGCCGCTATCGTCGCGTTTATCACGCTGTATCCGCTGTACTATGTGCTCATCCTGTCGCTCAGCGAGCCGGAAATTGCGGCGACCATGCGGGTGTACTGGTTTCCCAAGGGGCTGTACTGGGGCGGGTATGAGAAGATCTTTGAAGATGTGCGGCTGTGGATATCTTATCGCAATACGCTGATCTACGCCGGCGTCGAGGCGGTTGGCATGCTCTTTACCTGCTGCACGTTCGCGTATGCGCTCTCGTGGAAGAAGCTCCGCGGACGCTCGTGGATCAACGCCTTTATCCTAATCCCGATGTACTTTTCGGGCGGAATCATCCCGCTGTTCCTGCTGATGATCAACTTTGGCCTGTACAACACTCCGTGGGCGTTGATCCTCCCGGGATGCTACTCGATCTGGTACATCATCTTGGTGCGCTCCTACTTTTCCTCGATTCCGGAAACGCTTCGGGAAGCGGCGCGAATCGACGGCGCCAACCACTATCAGACGCTTTGGAGCATCTATCTTCCGATCTCGAAGCCGATTCTGGCGGTGATCGCGCTGTATACCATCGTCGGCGTCTGGAACAGCTGGTATCATCCCGCGCTGTTTTTGACGGACACAAACTTGCAGCCGCTGCAGCTCTATCTGCGCCGCGTGCTGGTGGAACAGACGATTTCGTTCACGGAAGACTTCGCTTCCGCGGAAATGCTGGTCGCGTATCAGGAAGAAAAGATCTCCAATAACCAGCTCAAGTACACGGTCATTATCGTATCCACGCTGCCCATGATCGTGGCGTATCCCTTCTTCCAGAGATACTTTATCAAGGGCGTTATGCTGGGCTCCTTGAAGGAATGATGCGGTTTTTATGGGACGGAGGCTTCCGAACCCGTAGAATAAATCTTGATTTGGAGGGAAACAAAATGAAGAGAATCATGGCACTTTTCCTGACCGCACTGATGATTCTGGCAATGTCGCCGATCAGCACGCTCGCAGAGGACGCAGACCTGAGAACCATAAACATCCTCGCCATCTACCCCACGACCGGATTGACGCCGGAAGAGGCCCGCGAGATGCCCATGTGGGCGGACTTTGAAGCGCTGTGGGCGGAAAAGGGCATCAAGCTCGAGCTCGAATACGTCGACAGCGATCAGTACGCCACGGTGCTGCAGGCGCGCATTGCGGCAAACGATATGCCCGACGTATTCCGGGTCAACCCGCTGGGCGAGGCGACCATGATGAGCCTCATCGAATCCGGCAAAATTCTGGCCGCAGATGACGTCTTGCAGTATTCGGACGGCACGGCTTCGTACGCCCTGAGCGAGGAGGGTTACCTGTACCCCATTCGCCAGAAGAACACGATGGAGGATGGCAAGCTCTGGTACTTCACAAACGGCTCCATGCTGCCCTCCGTTGACAGCACGGATGACAACTTCGGCTACAACGCCGTTACCAGCAATACCTATTCCATGAAGGTTCGCAAGGACTGGCTGGACGAGCTCGGCATGGAAGCGCCCACGACGCTGGACGAGTTCTTCGATATGCTGGTGGCGTTTCAGGAAAACGACATGAATGGAAACGGCGTAAAGGACGAGCGCATGGTCATCTGCACGACCACTTGCGATTTGCAGTGGGGCGGCCTGTTTGACAACGGCGTTGCCGGCTGGTTTGGTCTGGCGCCCTATGTCTTCCAGCTCAACCGCGTGACGTGGAAGGCCGAGGTTCCCTTCCTTCAGGAAGGCTTCATCCCCTATGTGGAATTCCTGAAGAAGTGCGTGGACGCGGGCGTCCTCTACCTCTCCGACAGCGTCGGGAAAAACGATTCCAACACCACGATGCTCATGGCGCAGAACGTCGTCTCCGCGTACTTCATGCGCGCCGACGTCGATGACGCGGCCACTCCGGAAGGAGCCGTCTACCAGACGCTGGGCCCGATCGTCGGCGTAGAAGGCATCGAACCGGTCATGGACGGCAGCCGCGGCTGGAAATCGTTTGAAAGCTATGGCTTCCGCGCGGACATGGATCCGCAGCTCGCGGCCGATTATCTGGACGTCGTTTACAGCATCGAATGGAGCGAGTTCTTCAGCTTCGGCGTCGAAGGCAAGTCCTACGAAATCCTCGACAACGGCCTCTATGATTTCTACGCGCCGACCGACAAGGAGGAGTACAAGGAGCTCGGCTATACCACTTGCTACAATCTCCTTGGCGACGGCAACGTGACGCGCACCTCTTTGGAGGCCTACTATCAGACCTTCAACGGCGAGAGCCTGATCTGGGACAGCTACGAGGATTTCGTCAATTCGGACTACTTCAACGAATTCTACACGGCGGATTTCTCCGAGACCACCATTGAGAACATCAAGACGTGGTGCAAGATGGCGGACACGCTCCAGAAGTACAACATGAACGGTGACCTCGACATGATCGCCCCGATAGTCACCGCGGAAGAAGCGGAGATCCTGGATATGTACAACACGGATCTGTTCACCTACATGGACGAGCTCTTCGCCAATTTGCTCAGCGGCGTGTGGTCCACCGAGGATTACGACCTCTACGTCGAGGAGCTCTACAACTACGGCCTGCAGGAAGTCTTGGATGTGCATCAGGCCCGGTACGATCGCATCGTTCGCTAAATCAATGTGCGCCGGGGCCAGTTTCCCATCGCTGACCCCGGCTTCCGCAAGAAAGGGATCAATATGAAAAAGTGCGTAACCGTATGGAACTACCCCGGCGATCGGGTGGAAAACGCCTATCGCTTTCGCGAGCTCGGCTTCGACGCCATCAGCTGGCTCGGCTCTGAATTCGCGGCCTTGACCCCGGAGGACGACGAGCGCGTCGTCGCCATGCTGAAAACCACGGGAATGCAGTTTACCGTCCATTCCCGCCTGCCGGATCCTCAAAAGCCCGAGGACTGCGAAGCGTTTCGCAGGGAAATCCGCCGGGTTGCGGCGTGGCAGCAGAAGTACGGGCTTCTCTACAGCTACACGTTTGACTTCTGGACGGACGAGCAGACGACGCTGCCCTACCTCGGCGAAGCGCTCGCGACGCTTCGGGGGATGAACATCGTCATGGCGTGCGAGGACATTCCGCTGAGCAAGTCACAGTTCCGAGAGTTCGAGAAATACGTTCATCCCCGGGACAAGTTCGGCATCCTGATGGATATTGGGCACATGAACATCCGTCAGAGATGTATGGAGTTGATCGAGCCGGAGGACTTTGTCGCTTCCTTTGAGGCGCTTCAACTGCCGATCATCGAGGTGCATCTGCACGACAACAAGAGCTTTGCGGACGAGCACATGTACCTGGGCTATGGGACAGTGCCGCTCAAGGCGGTCGTCACGGGGCTGAAGAAGAAGCGGTTTGATGGATTCGCGACCGTTGAAATTATCCAGCGGGACTGGAGCGCGGATCAGACCTTCCAGTACGCCGTGGACAGCCGGGATATGTTTCTGCGCTGCTGGGAGGAGACGACGATCTAGAACGGCGTTCGCCTTTCTGACGCGAGCCGAAAAAAGCGCCGTTTCCCCGGCGAAGGGGCGGACGCGCGACAACGGGGGACAGACGATGATCATTGACCACGACTTTCACATTCACACCACGCTGAGCCTGTGTGCACACGACGACACGGCGACGGTCGAAAACTACGTCCGGCGGGCGAAGGATCTGGGACTGCGCAAGCTTGGTTTTTCCAACCACATGTGGGACAGCAGCGCCCGCCCCGCGTCGGGCAACTTCTACGAAGTGCAGGATTACGCGCACGTCGCTCAGCTTCGCAGCGAAATTGACCGCTGCAGCGCGGAGAGCGGCGTCGACCTCTATTTCGGCTGCGAGGTGGAATACGATCCCATCCGCAGGGACATCGCGCTCACGGAGCGCACCGCGCAGGCGTTCGACTACATCCTCGTGCCAAATTCTCACACGCACATGATGATGCCCGAGGAGTACTACGAACCCAAGGCAAGGCATGCCCAGTTCATGTTCGATGCGTTTATGGATATCGTGACGAGCCCGCTTGCGAAATACGTCACGGCGGTGGCGCACCCGTTTTCCGCCGTGTGCTGCCCGTATGACCGAAGGCTTCTCTATCCATTGATTTCAGAAAAACAGTACCGCGAGGCGTTTGTGTGCGCGCGGGAGCACGATATCGCGATTGAGCTGAATATTTCCGGCTACACGGAATATGGGATTCGGGAAATCGTGCAGGACCCGACCATTCGCATGTTCCGCATCGCGAAGGAGTGTGGCTGCAAGTTCATTTTCGGGTCGGACGCGCATTCCGCCGCTGCGGGCGAGACGCACGATTTTTGGTGGATCGCCTACATCCTGGCAGAACTGCTTGAACTGAAGGAAGCGGACATGACCGAAATCGTCCGCCGGTGAACAGGGCGGCGAAACAGGCACGCGATGACGCCAGAGAACAGGTCCGGACAAATTTGCCCGGAGCGTTGACCTCCGCCCCTGCGTTTGCGCACAAACGCAGGGGTCCGTCGATGTCTGCCTGACCTTCGCGGCGTGTACCCGGCGCAGAGATCAAATGCGCGGGGATGGGCGTTATGATCTGCTGGCACAGCTTCAGCTGATGCTGGGCGGCGGCATGAGGAAAGAAGCGGCGCGGTCCCTGTTCCCCGGTGATTGACTTAACCGCGCCATCGGGTGCGCAAGGGCAGAAGAAGTGCGCCGGTAAAAATGACCGGCGCACTTCTTCTGTTTGGTGGTCGTGCCCAAACACGCTTCAATCGGTCAAGACCGCATAGGTCGAGGATACCCAGCGCGCCTGACCGTCGTAGGCGACCTTATACCAGTCCACGCCGCGCTCGTCTGTGGAGGTTTCGCCCAGATAGTCGAGGCGGCTGCCCCTGGGCGCGACGCCGGTGGAGTCATAGGTCAGCCCGGGACCGGTGCGGACGTTGACGTCTCCCGTGGCTGAGACGCTTATTCCGGGCGCGGCGGTGTCTTTCGGGTTCTGCGCGGCGAGACCCGCCGCCGGCGCGATGGCGGTCAGCTCGTCGTTTTCCAGCGCGCCCATGCCGGATTGCTCCATGAGCGTGGGCAGCTCGTTCCGGTTTTCCGCTACGCAGAGCGTTTCCGCGCCGGGCAGGCTGGCGGAGACGTATTCGCGGGAAGACTGTCCGTCGCGGGAGGTTATGGAAGCGATCCGATCGAAGCGCAGACCCGCGGCGGACAGCGCGCGCTCCAGCGCGGCGCGGTATTCGTCCTCCACGTCCCGCCACGAGGCGCAGCCTTCGCGGCAGAAGAGCTCGGCGTCCGTCTGACCGTCGTACAGGCCCACCGCGCTGGTATAGCCGGGATCGTAGGCGCTCTGGACAAGGGACGGGATGCCGTCACTCAGGCGATAGAGGCTGTAGCGGACGCCGGCGCCGTCCAGCATCGTCGCCAGCTCACAGTAGATATCCCCGCTTTCCAGCGCATAGGCGGCGAAGCGCTCGCCGGTGAGCGTGTCGCCGACCGTCCCCACGACGATGTCCGCCAACACGCCGCCCGTGGCGTCCACGCTGCGCATGTGTATTTCCGTGCAGGGAAATCCCCATTCGTCCGCTGCCGGCAGGCCGTAGAACTGCACCTGCGCCGCCCGCACGGTCACTTCGCAGGTGTCCGCGCTGCCGATGCACGGCTGACCGAACGCGTCGCACAGGTAAGCGGTCACGGTCGCCTTGCCCGCACCGGCGGGCGTCAGCCGACCGCTGCCGTCCACGGTGACGACCGCCGCGTCGCTGCTCTGCCAGCAGATCGCGTGCGCCGCGGCGGCGCTGGCGTCCTTCAGGGAAGCGTGGAGCTGCACCGCGTCTTCCGGTCCGGCATTCAGCCCCAGTACGACGCCGTCCTCCGCGATGTCCACGGAAGAAAACTGGAACAGGCACCAGTCCGTGCCGCTGGAGAGATACATCGCGGCGGCGCCGGTGTTCGCAATGCGGTCGAGCATCTCACCGGCGCTCACCTCGCCGTCGCCGTCCACGTCGTTCTCGATAAAGGCGTACAGCTCGGTCAGCTGGAGCGCGTCGTCGGCACTGTCGGCGTCATCGGCGTTCAGCGCGCCGTCCGCACTGCGCTGGATTCCCTTGGCGATGGCGTTGGTCATGGCGCCCATCCAGGCGCTGGCGTCGGATTCGGCGGCATAGACCAGCGTAAAGCGCGCCCGGTCCCCGGCGCTCAGCCGCTCGAGCCCCTCTGTCTCAAAGGTCTCGGCAAAGCAGGCGTCGATGAATACCAGAAAGTTGCCCCGATAGGCGGCGAGATCTTGCGCCAGCTCGGCATAGGGATAGCGCTCCTGCGCGCTGCACATGACGCCGTAGGTGTCAGGCTGTCCTTCCACGCCGGCGGTGTGACCGCAGTAGTAGAACAGGTTCAGGTCGCCATCCTCGCTCTGTCCGAAGGCCTCGTCCAGCCAGTCCTCAAACGCTTCGCGCGTGCTGGACGGGAGTCCGCCGATGGACTGTTCGGAATCGTAGCTGCGCAGGAACAGGTTTTGCGGCTGGACCTCCACGCAGATCTTGTTGGCGGACAGCGCGTCATAGAGCGCCTCGCAGCCCGAAACGGGCCAATAGACGGCCTTGACCTTGGATGCGCCGCTGACGATCAGGGCGTGCATTTGGGGAAGATCCGCGTCCGGGTCGGGATAGCGGACCTGCTCCGCGTGGGCGCACGCGCACAGCAGGAGCAGTGAAAACAGAACAAGGATCGCACGCTTCATGGCATTTCCACCCTCTCGAGACGATTCATGCTTGTATTATAGTGCGCCAAAGTGATCGCGTCGAGCGCAAAAATGCAAAAAAATAAAAGCGCGCCGATGCGATTCGCAAATGTAAGAATGGCGCCGCGCCAGTGCTGCCCGCGGACGAAAATCGCCGTCGCGCCGGTGCTGCCGAATCGCAAAGCCGCCCGCACAGTTCGGGCGGCTTTCTACCGTTGTCAATGGCTCTGCTGCCGGCGCTGCCGGCAGCCTCTGCCGGCGCTGCGGGTCAGAGGACCCAATCGAACATGTTCAGCACGTCCATGTAGTCGTCGGCGTCGTATTCCACCGTGGTGGGGCTGGTCTGGACGACGCCGGGATAGGTGACGGCGTTGCGGGCGCGGAAGTGCTCCTTGAAGCTGATCTCGACGTGGAAATGATCCGGCAGCGGGAACATGCAGTCCTTCGCCGGCTTCTCGAGGGCGCGCTTCGCCGCCGCCTGAATCTTGCCGCAGGCCACGGACGGGAGCATCGAGATCGTGCCGCGACCGCGGCCCTCGTTGACGGCGACGGTCTCGATGTTGGGGTTGATGGCGCGCATCCAGTCGCACAGCCCCTTGTCGCCCGTCACCAGCCGCACCGGCACGCCCAGATACGCCGCCGTCAGGCTGTTGATCATCAATTCCGGCGCGATCATGCCGTTGATCTTGACGTAGTTGTTCTGGCGGTTCATCGTGTGGGCGAGGGGATTGGTGTCCATGCCCGCGCCGGAATGGTAGCCGGTGAAGAACACGCCGTCGCAATCGCGCTCGAGCCCCGCCATCATGCTCATCGAATCGCTGCCCCAGCCGCGGAAGATGCGGATGTTCTCGCAGGTGGGGAAGTGCGAGGGAATGAGGTTGCAGGCGCTGTCGTGCGCGTCCTTGACGAGGATCTGGCAGCCCCTGTCGACCTGCATTGCGCCGTTGCACGCCGCGACGACCTCCTTCGTCATCTGCTCGGCGAAGTACGCATAGCGGGGATGACCGGTTTCGGTCTCGTCCCAGCGGGTGATGCCCGCGGTGCCCTCGATGTCGGCGGAAATGTACAGCTTCATGAAAAGCCCTCCTTTACCAAAATTCACATTCGGAAAATGTGCGCAAATGGGAAATTCATCCGACCGCCTCGCTCAGCCGGTCCAGCGCCAGCGCGCACTGCATCGCGCAGCCAATGGGCAGGCAGCGCTCGTCGAGGCGGAAGTCGCGGCTGTGCAGCGGCGCGGCGGGCTGCTCCGCGGCGCAGCCGAGGTGGTAGAACGCGCCCGGCGCCTCCGCGCAGAAGTAGGAGAAGTCCTCGCCGCCCATGCTCGGCGACTCGCGCGGCGCGACGTTCTCCGCGCCCAGCAGCGCCCGCCCCAGCCGGAAGGCGCGCTCGACCTCGCCGGGATCGTTCATCAGCGCGCAGTAGCCCTCGACGATGTCCACGTCCACGCGCGCGCCGAACGCCGCCGCCACGCCCTGCGCCACTTCGCGGATGCGCGCCTTCATCGCCGCGCGCACGGCGGGATCGGCGGTGCGCAGCGTGCCGCTGAGCTCGACGCGGTCGCAGACGACGTTGCGCGCCGTGCCGCCGGCGATCTTGCCAAACGTCAGTACCGCCGGAACCAGCGGCGACACGCCGCGCGAGACCACCGTCTGCAGCGCCGAGACCATCTGCGCGGCGCAGACGATGGCGTCGACGCACTGCTCCGGGCGCGCCGCGTGTCCCGCCACGCCGCGAATGGCGAGGTTGACCTCGTCGGTCGAGGCGTTGAGACAGCCCGGACGCGAGTCGATGCGCCCGACGTTCATGTACGGCTGCACGTGCAGCCCGTACACCGCCGCCACGCCGCGCATCGCGCCCGCCGCGACCATCGGCGCCGCGCCGCCCACCGTCTCCTCCGCCGGCTGGAACAGCAGCCGCACCGTGCCGGAAAACGCATCGCGCATCGACGCGAGCAGCCTCGCCGCGCCCAGCTGCACCGCCATGTGTGCGTCGTGCCCGCAGGCGTGCATCCAGCCGGCATGCTCCGAGCGAAACGGCAACCCCTCCGGCTCGTCCAGCGGCAGCGCGTCCATGTCCGCGCGCAGCGCCACCACCGCGCCCGGCGCCGCGCCCGCGATCTCGCCGATCACCCACGTGCGCTCCGTGCGGTAGGGAATGCCCATCTCGTCCAGCAGCCGGCAGATCAGCGCCTGCGTCTTGAACTCGCGAAAACCTTCCTCCGGAATGCGGTGCAGCGCCCGCCGCACCTCCGTCAGCCAGTCCGCCTGCGCCTGCGCCCGGCGGTAAATCTCCTGAATGTCCACGGTCCTCCACCTCGCCAGCTTCAATTCTGTACTGCGCCCAGCCGCAGCCAGCCTTCCGCCGGACGCCGCCGAGCCGTTTTCCCTCATTTGCCGCGCTCCGCACCCCAACCAATCGCGCCGCGCACAGCGAATGACGCCGCCGTCCGGCGGCATTCGCCCCGGAAAGAAACGTCGCCTTCCCCCTATTACCCGCGGCGCATGCAATGCGCCGCCGAAGCGGGATTCTCAAGGGGCTCAGCCCCTTGAGCGGGGGTGCAGGGGGGCAGCGCCCCCTACGCGTCTCCCCGCGTCGTCTCCCGCGTCCTGCGCTGCGATTATATCCCATTGGGGGCGGGGCGTCCACCGCGGAAGGTTAAGCCTTCGCAATGTCAAGCAAAAAGGCTTGACATTGGCGGGGCGGGCGGCTATAATAAGTGAGCGACAATGCGCGCGGAGGCGACGGGTATGGCGGACGTGGCGGACCGGGTGGCGCTGGGCTACCTGCTGGACTTCTACGGGCCGCTGCTGACGGCGCACAGGCGCGAGCTGGTGCGCCTGTACTGCGAAGAGGACCTGTCGCTGAGCGAGATCGCGGAGCAGATGTCCATCACGCGGCAAGGGGTGTCGGACGCCATCCGCAAGGCGCGCGCCCAGCTGGAGGGCTATGAGGAAAAGCTCGGGCTGGTGGCGCGATATGTGGCGATCAACCGTCAGGCGCGCGCGTGCATGGCGGCGCTGGATGCGCTCGGCGCGGGCGACGGCGGCGCGATGACCGCCGCGCGGCAGGCGCTGGAGAATATCCTTCAAATCGAGAGGTGAACGCCGATGGCCTTTGAAGGGCTGACCGATAAACTGCAAAACGCATTCCGCAAGCTGTCCAGCAAGGGCAAGCTGACCGAGGCGGACGTCAAGACGGCGATGCGCGAGGTGCGCATGGCGCTGCTGGAAGCGGACGTCAACTTCGTGGTGGTCAAGGACTTCGTGAAACGGGTCACGGAGCGCGCCGTCGGCGCGGACATCCTCGCCAGCCTGACGCCGGGGCAGCAGGTGATCAAGATCGTCAACGAGGAGCTGACGGCGCTGATGGGCGGGCAGAACGCCCGGCTGACCTACGCCTCGCAGCCGCCGACGATATACATGCTCTGCGGCCTGCAGGGCGCCGGCAAGACCACCATGGCGGGCAAGCTGGGCAACCTGATCAAGAAAAACGACAAAAAGCCGCTGCTGGTGGCGTGCGACGTCTACCGCCCGGCGGCGATCAAGCAGCTGCAGGTCGTGGGCGGACAGGTCGGCGTCGAGGTATTCGAACGCGGTCAGGGCGATCCGGTGCAGATCGCCAGAGAAGCCGTCGAATACGCGCGCTACTACGGTCGCGATCCCGTCATCATCGACACCGCCGGCCGGCTGCACATCGACGAAAAGCTCATGCAGGAGCTGCGCGACGTGCGCGACACGGTCAAGCCCAAGGAGATCCTGCTGGTGGTCGACGCCATGACCGGTCAGGACGCCGTGACCGTCGCCAAGACGTTCAACGACGAGCTGGGCGTCGACGGCGTCATCCTCACCAAGCTCGACGGCGATACCCGCGGCGGCGCGGCGATCTCCGTGCGCGCGGTGACGGGCAAGCCGATCAAGTTCGCCGGCGTCGGCGAAAAGCTGACGGACATCGAGCCGTTCCACCCCGACCGCATGGCCTCGCGCATCCTCGGCATGGGCGACGTGCTGTCGCTGATCGAAAAGGCGCAGGATTCCTTCGACGAGCAGGAAGCGGGCAAGCTGGTCGCCAAGGTGCGCAGCAACAGCTTCACCCTCGAGGATTACCTCGAACAGATGCGCCAGATCAGCAAGCTCGGCTCCATCACCGACGTGCTGAAGATGATTCCCGGCGTGGGCAGCAAGCTCAAGGACGTGGAGATCGACGAGGACAAGGTCGCCAGGGCGCAGAAGAAGAACGAGGCGATCATCCTCTCCATGACGCGCATGGAGCGGCGCAATCCCGACATCCTCAACGGCTCGCGCAAGCGGCGCATCGCCGCCGGCAGCGGCACGACCGTGCAGGAGGTCAACCTGCTGCTCAAGCAGTTCGATCAGGCGCGCAGCATGATGAAAAACGTCATGGGCGGCGGACGCCGGCGGCGGCGCATCCCCTTCGGCAAGATGCCCAAAATGTGAGTGCACTATGGCGCAAGCCGTATGACACATATCTTTCGCACAGCGATTTCTTTAAGGAGGAAACCACAATGGTCAAGATTCGTCTCAAGAGAATTGGCATGAAGAAGAAGCCCTTCTACCGCCTCGTCGTCACCGACAGCCGCAATCCGCGCGACGGTCGCTTCATCGAGGAAGTCGGCTACTACAACCCCGTTTCCGAGCCGGTTGAGCTCAAGATCGACGCGGAGCGCGCGAAGTACTGGCTCGGCAACGGCGCGCAGCCGACCGACACCGTGCGCGGCCTGCTGAAGAAGGGCGGCGTGCTGTGACGATGGTCGAACTGGTCCGCTATATGGCGGCCTCGCTCGTGGACAAGCCGGACAAGGTCGACGTCCGCGAGATCGAAAACGAAGAGGACATCGTCATCGAGCTGCGGGTCGATCCGGACGACATGGGCAAGGTCATCGGCAAGCAGGGGCGCATCGCCAAGGCGATCCGCACCATTGTCAAGGGCGCGACCCCCAAGGACGGCAAGCCCGTCTCCGTGGAGATCATCGAGTGAACCGCCAAACAAATCCCGCCGGTTTGTGCCGGCGGGATTTTTGCGTCTCTCCAAAACTGCGCGGCGGGGACAACTGCCCCGGGCGGCGGGCTTACGCTTCGCTGGCGAGAAGCGCCTGCGCCCTCAATGCCGCCGTAAAGCCCAAGTAATAGTGCTTACGCCTCGCTGGCGAGAAGCGCCTGCGCCTGCGCGAGGGTGGGCATGCCCTGCTGCGCGCCGTAGGCGGTGACCGCCAGCGCGCCGGCGGCGTTGCCGAGGCGCACGGCCTCGCGCAGCGGCAGTCCCATCGCCAGTCCCGCCGCGAAGCCGGCGTTGAAGGTGTCGCCGGCGGCGGTGGTGTCCACCGCCTTGACGCTAAAGCCGGGAACGTGCTCGATGCCGTTGCGCGTACCGATGTAGGCGCCATCCGCGCCGCGCTTGTGGATCACCGCGCGGTCGCTGCCGCCGACCAGATGGCGCACGCGCGCCTCTATGCCGGCGCTCTCGGGCAGGTCGGCGGTGACGATGCGCAGCTCGGTCTCGTTCGGGGTCAGATAGTCCACTGCGGCGAGCAGCTCCGCGGGCAGCGGCACCGCCGGCGCGGGATCGAGCACGATCGTCTTGCCCCGCGCGCGCAGCCGCGCGACCGCCTCGGCGACGGTGTCCAGCGGAATCTCCAATTGCAGCAGGAAGATGTCGCAGTCCGCCGTGGCGGCGAGGGCGCGGTCGAGCCACGCGCGGTCGCACAGCCCGTTGGCGCCGGGCGCGATGACGATGCAGTTTTCGCCTTCGGCGTTGACGAGGATGTCCGCCACGCCGGTCGACGCGCCGGGCACGGCGTCCACCGCGGCGACGTCGACGCCGCTGCGGCGGAAGTGATCGAGGTATTCCTGTCCAAAGGGGTCGCCGCCGACGCGGCCCGCCATGCGCACCGGCATGCCGAGCCTGCCCAGCGCGATCGCCTGGTTGGCGCCCTTGCCGCCGGGAACGGTCTGAAAGCCGCTGCCGGTCAGCGTCTCGCCCGCGGCGGGAAAGCGCGGCACGCGCAGCACCATATCCATGTTGATCGAGCCGATGACGGCGCATTTTTTGAAAGCCATGGCGTTATTCCTCCGATGAGATCGCTGTGCTGGGAAAGGGCGCGCCCTGCCGACTACGCGCCGATCTTGGCGAACAGGTCGCGGAAGATCGGGTTGCGGTGGCAGAAGTACGCCTCGCGGATGGGGTGGCGGCGCGGGTCGAGCGCCCAGTGGCTGTCGTCAGTGAGCAGCGGACTGGGCACGAGCTTTGCCGGCACCCAGTCGGGCTGGATGAGATGACCGATGACCGCCGTGTCCCAGAGCTCCTTCGCCCATGCGAAATGGTCGCGCTCGTAGGCGGCGAACAGCTCGATCAGCGCGTCGCAGAGCGCGTTTTTGCCGCCGATGCAGCTTTTGAGCTCCTCCACCGTGGTCAGCATGTGCGACGCCACGCCCAGACACGGCACCAGCGTCAGCGCCGCGCCGCAGTCCAGCGCCACGCGGGCGGCGGCGACGTCCTGCGAGAGGTTGAATTCCATCGCGGTGGGATAGCCGGTCGGGTGCCCGCCCAGCCAGACGATGTGGATGCGGTGGGCGATGCGCGGCTCCATCAGCAGCGCCGAGGCGACGTTGGTGATGGCGCCGATGGCGGCGACCACCAGCGGCGGCTCGTCCTCGCCGCGCGCCATGGCGCGCGCCACCAGATCGCGCGCCGCAGGGCTGTCCACCGGCGTGCGCCCGTCGGGCAGGAAGGCGCGGCTTCCCTCGAATACGCGCCCCTGCGCGGGCAGGTCCATCTTGCCCAGCAGGCGGACGATCTCGGCATAGCTCTTTTCCATGCCGTCGGCGGGGCTGCTGGCGCGGTCGTTCAAGAACGGCGCGGCGTAGACCGCCTGCACGTTCAGGCGCTCGGGCGAGCGCAGCGCATAGGCGAGGGCGAACTGGTCGTCGACCTCGTTGTAGGTGTCGGTGTCGAGCACCATGTCGAGCCTGCCCGCGGGCAGCTCGAGGCGCCGGCACAGTTCCGCGGCGGGCGGGACGTCCCACCGCAGCGATTCGCGTTCATACCACCACATGGCGTACCTCCTGTTGCAATCGCGTCAGTCCAGCAGATATTCGTATTCCCAGCGGATAAGGCCGTCCTCGAAATCGAATATGTCGACGGAGCGGCCGCCGTTGCTGTTTTGCAGAAAGGCGACGATGCGGTTGCCGCTGGGGCTGACCTCCATGCGCTCGCAGGTGAAGGTCGCGTCCGAGGTGCGGTAGCCGGACATGATGCGGTCCATGTACTCCTCGCGTCCGGCGACGGGCATGTGGGTCATCTCGGTGTGCAGAAACCACATCACCTGCGGGTGCAGGTAGCCGCGAAAGGCGATCCAGTCGCGCGCGTTTTCGGCGTCGAAGAATTTCTGCAGCAGTTCGGGATTGGTCATGGGGATAAAACCTCCTGTCGGCGCAAATGCGTTTGTCCCTATTATAGCGGTTTTCCGCGCGGCTTTCAATCATTCAGGCGCGGTTTTCAGGCGGAAAAATGTATCTTTCGGCGTCCAGCCGTTGCGGACCGCGGGCAATCATGCTATACTGTTCTTACCGAACGTTCGGAAAGATACAAAGGGGGAATCCATTCATGAACATGCCGCTCATCATCGGTCTCGCCGTCGCGGCGGTCGCGATCCTGCTCGTGGCGCTGGGCTACCTGAAGGCGCCGCCGGACACGGCCTACATCATTTCCGGTCCCGGACGCCGGCGCATACTCATCGGGCGCGCGGGCTGGCGCATTCCGTTTCTGGAGCGCGTGGACAAGCTGTCGCTCAACGTCATGCAGGTGGACGTCAAGACCAGCGAGGCGGTGCCGACGAACGAGTTCATCAACGTGCTCGTCGACGGCGTGGCGAACATCAAGGTCTCGTCCGATCCGGAGCTGCTCAAGCGCGCGGCGGAATCGCTGCTGGGCATGAAACAGCAGCAGCTGATCAACATGGTCACGCAGGTGCTCGAGGGCAACATGCGCGAAATCGTCGGCTCGGTCGGCCTGAAGGAAATGGTGCAGGACCGCCAGGGCGTCGCCAAGAAGATCACCGAAAACGTCGTGCCCGACATGCGCAAGCTGGGCATCGAGGTCGTCAACTTCAACATCCAGAACTTCAAGGACAACGCCGGCACCATCGAGAACATGGGCATCGACAACGTCGAGCAGATCCGCAAGAACGCCCAGATCGCCAAGGCGAACGCCCAGCGCGACATCGCCATCGCCACCGCGCAGGCGCAGCAGGAGGCGAACGCCATCAAGGTCGAGTCCGAGATGAAGATCGCCGAGCAGGACATGGAGCTTGCCGTCCAGCAGGGCGAGATGAAGATCAAGGCGGACACCAAGCGCGCCGAGGCGGACGCCGCCTATTCCATCCAGCAGGAAAACCAGCGCCGCACCATCGAGGTCGCGCGCGTCAACGCCGACATCGCCCGCAAGGAAAAGGAAGCGGAGCTGGCGGAAAAGGAGACCGCGCTCGCCGAGCGCAAGCTCGACGCCGACGTCCGCAAGCAGGCGGACGCCATGAAGTACAAGGCGGAAAAGGAAGCCGAAGCCGAGCTCATCCGCCGCCAGCGCGAGGCGGAGGCGCAGAAGTACGAGGCGATCCAGCAGGCGGAGGCGCGCAAGGCGGAGGCAGAAGCCGTGCGCTTCGCCATGGAGCAGGAAGCCGCGGGCATTCGCGCCAAGGGCATCGCCGAGGCGGAAGCCATCGAGAAGAAGGCGGAGGCGCAAAAGCGCATGGGCGAGGCGTCCGTCATCGAGATGTACCTGCAGGCGCTTCCGGACATCGTCAAGAACGCCGCTACGCCGCTTTCCCAGACGGACAAGATCGTCATGTACGGCGACGGCAACGCCACCCGCGTGGTGCGCGACGTCATGAACAGCGCCAGCCAGATCATAGAGGGCGTGCGCGAATCCACCGGCGTCGACCTGCAGCAGCTCGTCGAGCGCCTGACCGCGGCAAAGCCCGCGCAGCCCGCCGCCAACGCAGCGCCCGCCGAAGCCGCCGCCAGGCCGGACCTCCCGCCGCAGGCGTGAGGAGCGAAGGGAATTTCGTCATCCCGCCCGGCGGGAGAATTTTCCACCGCAGGGGCGCGGGGCGATTGACCATGCCGCGCACCTGCGGTGTCGGGGATGCCATTGTGGACGCGAGGGAAGGGTTCGACGGATTTCGGCATCCCGCCCGGCGGGCGAACCTTCCGTCGCAGGGGCGCGGGGCGATTGCCCATGCCGCACACCTGCGGTGTTGGGGATGCCATTGCGGACGCGAGGGAAGGAGGGCGACGGATTTCAGCATCCCGCCCGGCGGGAGAATTTTCCACCGCAGGGGCGCGGGGCGATTGCCCATGCCGCGCACCTGCGCATGGTCGGGGATGCCATTGTGGACGCGAGGGAAGGGTTCGACGGATTTCATCATCCCGAGCGCGGGGGGGCGCCGCGATGGGAGGGAGGGGAGGCGACGGCGGATGCCGCACACCTGCGCATAAACGAGAGTGCAATTG
>CALVPU010000216.1 GCA_944353735.1 uncultured Eubacteriales bacterium
CAAATTCGCTGCGCTTAACCTCAAGAAATTCGCCATCCACAAGTGGATGCGATTTCTGTTTCCTTCCTTCTCATCTATTATTGAAGCCGCTTTGCCGTCCAGCAAAGTGGCTTCTTTGACAATCTGAACCGGCGAAAAGGAATTTCGCCGATAAGAATTTGGGCAAAACCGATGAGAAATCGTCATTGGCTCGACAAAGCGGCATCGCCCGCGGGCATGGGAAGGACGAATGCCGACGCGCCGAGCAGGCGAGGTTCGACCGGATCGTGCGTGACGACAATGGCAGTGCGCCCTGCCAGATGGGCGCGCGCAAAGCGAATCGCCGAATCGCGCGTCGCCGCATCCAATCCCTTGAAGGGCTCGTCCATCAGCACCAACGGCGCGTCCGCGAGCAGGGCGCGGACGATGGCAACGCGCCGCCGCATGCCGCCGCTGAGTTCGCGGACAGGCCGGTCCAGCGCCTCCGCAAGCCCCACTTCCGCCAGCGCATCGCGCACGCGCGCAGCGGGAACATCGCGCCGCAGGACGACGCGCACGTTGGTTACCGCGCTGAGGTGCTCAATGAGCCGGTCCTCCTGAAAGACTGCGGAACAGCGCCGCGGCAGACCGGTTACTTCTCCGGAATCGGGCGCCAGCAGCCCCATGAGGATGCGCAGCAGCGTCGTCTTGCCGCAGCCGGAAGGACCGAGCACGCAAGAAACGGCGCCGTCGGCAAAGGCGTGATTCACGCGCACGAGCACGGGGCGACCGTCGAATCCCTTGCTCAGATCATGCAGTTTGATCGGCATCTGCGCTCACATCCTCTCCATGCGGCGCGCCGCAGTGGAAAGCAGCGCGCGAATCAGGCGCTCGCACAGCACGCTCAGCGCCACAATCGTCAGCGTCCACGCGAACAGGTCCGGCGTCGCCAGATAGATCTTCGCGCGATAGAGCTTTTCGCCAATCGAGCCGCTGGGAATGCCGATGACCTCCGCCGCGACACCCGACTTCCACGCCATGCCGATCGCGACGCCCGCCGACGAGCAAAATCGCGGCAGCACGGAGGGCAGATACAGGTGCAGCAACCGGTTGAGCGGCGAGATGCGAAAGACCTGCGCCATCTCCAGCAGCGAACTATCGACCCCGCGAATGCCGTCGAGCGCGCCGGCGTAGAGGATGGGCATCGCGATCAAAAAGGAAATCAGCACGCTGAGCTCGCGCGCAGGCACCCAGATCAGCGCGACGATGACGAAGGATGCAACCGGCACAGAGCGCACCGCCGAGAGCAGCGGCGCGAACAGGGCGGCTACCCACGCGAAGCGGGCGCAAAGCGCCGCCAGCAGCGCGCCCACGGCGGCGGCAGCGACGAAGCCGAGCAGGATGCGTCCCAGCGTAAACAGTATCGAACGCCAGAACTCCGCCGTCGGCAGCAACGCAATGAGCCGCGCGGCGGTTTCAAGCGGCGAAGCGAGCAATACGCGCTGCCCCACCGCCATCGCCAACAGCTGCCATGCGAGAATCCAAAATGCCACCGCCAGAAGGCGGTGGCTTCGCTTAACCGACGTAGTAGAACGCTTCATCGGGCAGCGTTCCTCCGACCGAGGCGGGGTCCTGCGCATACAGTTCGGCGAGATAACCGCCCAGCAGGCCCTTCATCTCCTCCCCGGCGATGTAGGTGATGTTGCAGTACGGCAGCGCCTTTTCCGCAACGTCGGCCTCGAAAATGCCGTATTCGCCAATCAGCGCGGCAGCTTCGGCGGGCTCGTCGAGCGTGAACTGAATCGACGTCTCATAGTCCTGCAGGAACGCCTCGACGGCTTCCGGATTCGATTCGATGAAGTCCGCGCGCGCGACCACGACGCCCGTAATCATCGCCGAGGGATTGTCGCTGTCCGCCTGCAGAGCGTCCCACTCCTCGGTCAGGTCAAGGGCAATGCGCATGCCTTCCGCCTGCGCCTGCGCGACCGTCGCGAATGGCTGCGGCAGCATCGCCACGGCGGTGGGGTCGTTCAGCAGCGCCGCCACGCACTCGGCGTGTTCAGACATGAACTCGATCGTCAGATCTTTCTGCGGGTCCAGGCCGTTTCCGCGCAGGATGTAGTTGAGCGCGTATTCCGGCGTCGATCCCTTGCCGGCGGTGTACAGCGTCTTGCCGCGCAGATCCGCGACCGACCGGATCGCATCGCCGCGCTCGACGATGTACAGCACGCCCAGCGTGTTGATCGCCAGCACGCGCACCTGCCCGGAGGTGTTGTTGTACAGTACGGAGGCGAGGTTCGCCGGCACGGCGGCGATGTCCAGATCGCCCTGAATCAGCGAAGGCGTGAGCACGTCGGCAGAACCCGCCAGCGTAAACGCATAGGTATCCGCGTCGTCGCGCATCATCTTGACCATGCCCATCGCCGTGGGACCCTGCAGCGCGCCGATGCGCACCTGTGCACCGGTCTGCGCATCCTCGGCGAGACATCCCGCCGGGATCGCCAGCGCCAGCATCAGCGCAACGAGGAGAGAAAGCCACTTTTTCATACGATATCCCTGCTTTCACACTTATATTTTCCGAGCGTCGGGCGGCGTGACGAGACCGGGAAGCCCCGGCGCGTCATCCGGCGCAGGAGAAGCGAGTTCCAGCGAGAAGGCGAAGGCGCCGCCCGCCATAAAGGTCGATACGGGATAGAAATCCTCATCGAGCTCGGTGAGCGTTGCATCGAACGTGCCCGAGAAGGTACACATTCCGCCTTCCCGCACGACCGTATCGAAGCGAATTGCGTATTGCGAGCCGTCTGGATAGGCGGAAGTGCCGATCTGGGAAGCCGCTGCAAAGGTGACCGGCATTCCCGTGGCATCGTACGACATGTACAGCACGGCGGGATCTTCATCGCCGGAAGTGGTGCAGCTTTCCGTCGAAACCACCGTTCCCGAAACGACGCTTTCCGGGAAGATCAGATAAACCTCGCAGAATTCGCCGCCTGTGCCGTAAGCGTAAAAGCACGCCTGCACGTATTCGCCATCGGAAAATGAGTACTCGGGATCGGTATCCAGATCAAGCTGCGTCTCCTGTCCGCCGATCTCCAGCCACAGCGCGCCGCCTGCCTGATCTGCGGGAAACGATGGCGCTTCGCCGCTTTGGTCTTTCGCGCCATTGTCCGGCGCTTCAGAAAACGCATCACCCTTCGCTTCCGGTTCAGGCGTCGCCTGCGGCGCCTCCGGAAACAGCGAAGGCGTATCCTCCGGCGCGGCGGACTCATTCGCTTCCTCCTGCGGCGCAGGGAAAAGCAAAAAGCCCTCTGCCGGCGCGGCGGGCACGATGATTCCGAGCAGGCACAAGAGCGCTGCGAGCATTCTCTTCATGGCGGCATCTCCTAACGGGCGTTTCGTGTCACTCAGCTCCTATTGTAAGTCGAACATGGGCGATTGTCAAGCGAAATTCGCCGTCACATTGACAGCGATGATGCCGGGACCAGTCCGCCGGCAAAGGAACTGATGCCGAGCAAAACGCCGATGTTACCGCTCAGTTTGAGGTTGTACCACCTTTCCCCGTAACGGACGCACCACATACACTGATACCATGTCTCGCCGCCAATGTCCAGCCGCGCGACCACGTCCGCCGTCTCGTCGCAGCCGTAGCATGCCGTCTGTTCGGCGATGAGCGCCTGGTTCCTTTCCGAAGCGTACTGCTCGCACATCTCCGCAGGATCGACGAATTCCATCACTTCCAGCTCCGTCAGGGCGTCGGCAAACGCTGAATCGGACATCTCAGCGAGGAACGCCGCCACCTCGTCCTCTCCGTCCAGCTTCAGCGCATTGCCGGTAAACGCGCCATACGCTTCCTGCCACGAATAGAACAGGTACTGCATGTACAGGTCGTCCACGAGGCCGGCGCGGCGCCGGTTCACCGCGAGAGCGCGCGCATAAGCGCTGCCAATGGGCAGGCCTTCCAGCTCGTCAGGAAAGAACATCCACATCCGTTCCAGATACGCCTGCGGGTCGCTCGCGTCCACGCACGTCTCGATGGCAAATGTGGCGAGCATGCCCTGTACATCCCCTGCCCGCATCGCCTGCAGGTACGCCGATACCGCATTCTCCGGGGAATCAAAGCCGCCGCCTTCGAAATACTGTGCGCCTCCGTCCGCGGGCACCTCGCCCAGCGCCGGTATCGCCGCCAGCAGCAGCGCCAGCAAGCCAACGAGCATCCTCTTCATGTTCATTCCTCCTGTTCAAAGGCTTATCTTCCAAGTGCTTGCCTTTCCCATTATAGCAAATGGCGATGCAGAATTCAACAAAGGCGGCGGTCCCTTGCGGGGACCGCCGATGAAAATTGTGAGCGATGTCTATAAGCCGAGTTCTGTATTGGACGATCATCTATCTAGACCCGCAGTTGCCAACGGGTTCAAGCGATTTCCCGGAAGCGTGACGGGCCGCCACATGCGCTTCCCTATCAATCTTGCACCGGATGGGGTTTACAGAGCGGACTAGTCGCCAAGCCGCTGGTGAGCTCTTACCTCGCCTTTCCACCCTTGCGCTCCCTTGCGGGAGTTCGCGGTATATCTCTGTTGCACTTTCCTTGAAGTCGCCTCCACCGGCAGTTAACCGGCATCCTGCCCTATGGTGCTCGGACTTTCCTCAGACAAAAACTGCCTGCGATCGTCTGGCATCCTCACAATTTCCGTCGAGTGAATCAGGCGTTGCCGCCCTCCATGTAAAGGATGCGCCCGCAGTTGTCACATTCCACGATGCGCTCGCCCGCCTTCAGCTCCAGCAATGTGGCGCTGGGCAATGACATGAAGCATCCGCTGCACTGACCGTCAATCAGGCGCGCCATAGGCGGCGTGCAGTGCTGCTTGATGCTGCGATAGCGCTCGAGCATCTTCGGATCGACCTTCTTGGACTCCGCCTCGGTGCGCGCACGCATCTCGTGCAGCTTCTGCGCATCCGCCTTGTACTCTTCGTCGTAGACCTTCTTCAACGAATCGTACTCCGCCTTGGTCTTGGCGGCACGGACGCGGATCTCCTTTTGCTGGCGGTCCTTGGTCTCAGCGTCCTTGCGCATCTTCTGCAATTCCTGCTCATAGCGCACGAGCGAATCGCTGACCTTGCGCACGGACTCGGCGCGGGCGTCGGCCCCCTCGGCGGACTTGGGCTGGTTGGCCTCGATCTCCGCACAGAAGTTGGCGAGCACCTTCTCCAGCCGCTCCGCCTCGTCGCTGACCGCCTCCAGACGGTCCTGCATCACGGCGACGTCGCTCTCGAGCTTCTTCATGTTCGCCTGCTGTTCCATCAAGAAATTGCGCTGCTTGATCAGCTTCTGGCGGTTCTCGGACTGGCGCATCTTTCCCTCGAAGCGATCCGCCTCCATGTCCACCTGCATAAACTGCCACAACACGTCCAACTGCATCAAATCATCCTCCCAATCACAAGAACAGCTCCTGAGCGCTGCACAAAACACGTACCTTATATTGTACCGCATCCGCGGAATTTTGTAAAGCGCCTGCCAGAGCAAAAATGGCAGGGCTCTCCGTCGCCGCGTGTCCGGCTTCGATCACGCACAGCCCATCGTCCACCGCCGACAGCGCCCGGTGATAGCCCATCTCGCCCGTAACGTAGACGTCCGCGCCCGCGGCACACGCATCGCCGGCAAAGTCCTCGCCCGCGCCGCCGAGCACCGCCACGCGCCGCACCGCGCGTGCCCGGTCGCCGTACACGCGCACTGCGCCGCCGAGATTGCAGCGCACGCGGTCGGCAAACGCTTCCAGCGGCATCGGCGGCAGCTCGCCCACGCACATGCCGTGTTCGCCAGCGCGCACGCTTTCCAATCCAAGCCGCGCCGCCAGCGCGTCGTTGACGCCGGGATGGACATTGTCAAAATTGGTGTGCATGGCGGCGAGCGCGACATCCGCACGGATCAGCGCGCAGAGCAACCGTCCCTCCGGGTCGTCGGAACAGAGGTTCTTGCGCCCGCGGAAGAGAATCGGGTGGTGGGTGACAATCATCTGCGCGCCTAGCGCGATCGCCTCGTCGAGGACACCGGCGCTCAGTTCAAGCGCGCACAACACGCGCTCCACCGGCGCATCGCGCCGTCCGGCAAGCAGGCCGACGTTATCCCACGCTTCCGCCATCTCGGCGGGCGCGATGCCTTCCAACAGGGCGAGCACCTCGGCTACCGTCGCAGACATGCTTCCACCTCTTCCCAGATCGCGATTTCGGCTTCCAGTTCGGCGATGGCGGCGGCTTCCCCGCCCTGCCGCGCGCCGTCGAGCGCCTTGCGCGCCACGCGCAGCCGAAACGCCGCGTAATCGCCCAGTTCCGGCGGCATGCGCTCGAGCAGCACTGGCCCGACGTTCAGCGCCCGCTCGTCGTAACACGCCTTCCCGGGACGCGCCTCCATCACGACATACAATCGACGACCGTCGCGCACGATGCGCTCGTCGGTCAGTGCGTATCCTGCCGACGCAAGCCGCCGGCGCAACTCCGGCTGGGCGACGTTGACCTGCAGGATCAGGCGTGCATCGCCCAAGCGGTCGCGACCGCGCTCCACGATGCCCGCCGCGGTCGCGCCGCCCATGCCGGCAATCACGGCTGCGTCGACGCGCTCGTCGAGCGCATCCGCGCCGTCGCACTGAAAAAACCGTGCGCGCGGCTCCAATCCCATCCAGCGGATGAGCGCGCGCGCCTTGTTCAGGGACGCCCCGGAGACGTCCATCAGCAGCGCGCGGCTGACCCAGCCGTTCCCGAGCAGGAAAGCGCCGAGACGTCCGTGATCGCAGCCGATGTCCGCCATCACGCCGCAGCGCCCAACCATCTCGGCGATCGCCATCAACCGCGCGTCGAGTGAAACCTGCGTGCCCGCCATCAGTCGATCGAGTCCTTCAACTTGCGCGAGCGGCTCGGATGGCGAAGCTTGCGCAGCGCCTTGGCCTCGATTTGGCGAATGCGCTCGCGCGTGACCTTGAATTCCTTGCCGACCTCTTCGAGCGTGCGCGCGCGACCGTCCTCAAGGCCAAAGCGGAGCTTGAGGACCATTTCCTCCCGCGGCGTCAACGTCGACAGCACGCTCATCAACTGCTCTTTGAGCAGCGTAAACGCCGCGGCGTCGGCGGGCGCAGGCGCGTCGTCGTCGGGAATGAAGTCGCCCAGATGGCTGTCCTCCTCCTCGCCGATCGGGGTTTCCAGCGAGACCGGTTCCTGCGCGATCTTGATGATCTCGCGCACCTTGTCCTCCGGAATGCCCATCTCAGCGGCGATCTCCTCCGGCAGCGGCTCGCGACCGTAATCCTGCAGCAGCTGGCGCGACACGCGGATGAGCTTGTTGATCGTTTCCACCATGTGCACCGGGATGCGGATGGTGCGCGCCTGATCAGCGATGGCGCGCGTGATCGCCTGACGGATCCACCACGTGGCGTACGTGGAGAACTTGTAGCCCTTGCGATAATCGAATTTTTCCACCGCCTTGATCAGTCCGAGATTGCCTTCCTGAATCAGATCGAGGAACAACATCCCGCGACCGACATAGCGCTTGGCGATCGACACCACGAGGCGCAGGTTCGCCTCGCTCAGCCGGCGCTTTGCCTCGACGTCGCCCTCCTCCATGCGCTTGGCGAGCTCGATTTCCTCGTCCGCAGACAGGAGTGGCACCTTGCCGATTTCCTTGAGATACATGCGCACGGGATCGTCGATGGAAATTCCCTCCGGCACAGAGATGTCGATCTCCGGCTCTTCCTCCTTGGAGAGGTCGACCTCAGGCACGGGCTCGTCCTTGATGACCTCGATATTCAGGCTCGACAGCGTATCCAGTATGCGGTTGAACTGTTCGGAATCCAGATCCACATCTCCGAGCATTTCGACAATTTCTTTATACGTGAGAACGCCCTTGGCCTTCCCGGTCTCAATCAGCTCGCGTACGCGCGATTTCATCGTTTCGACGTTTTCCTTATTCATATCCGCCTTCTCCTTTCGACCGGTCAACCGTCCAGCTCACGATTGATTGCTTCCATCTGTTGATACAGCGCGCGCTTTTGCTCAGCGCCTGCCGTCTGAATTTCCTTCTGGATGTTTGCGGCGCGCTCGGACAACCGTCCGCGACGGATCGTCCGCAGGCACGTCTGCACCAGCTTGAGCGCGCCATCGCGCTCTTCCGGGATCGGCGCATAGTTGAGCGCGCGAACCGCCTGATCGCGCTGCGCATCGTCCTCGATCTGCGCGACCAGCGCGTTGGCGCTGCCGCCGTCGAGCAGCCACTGCGCCATGCGGCGCGCCAGCCCATCGCTGAAGTCTTCGGCGCGAACCATGTCGCGCGGAACGGCGCCTTCCGCCAGAAGCGTCAGCACGGCGCGCTCCGCCGCCGGGATCTCCGCCTGCGGCGCGCCGCGCGGGCGCAAAGTCCGCCGCACGGGCTGCTGCGCCGCCGGCAGCGCGCCCATTTGCTGAAGCAGCGTCTCGCGGTCATATCCCGTCTCCGACGCCAGCGCGCGCAGGTAATTCTCCCGTTCGATCGGACTTTTGACTCTGGCAAGAATTGCGCAGCCGCGCATGGCGTACTGCGTCATGCCTTCCTGCGTCGCGAGATCCAGCCCATCGCGCGCGCGCAGCAGGCGATATTCCGTCGCTTCGTACTTGCGCAGCGACTCAAACCCCGTCTGTCCGTTGACCTTGACAAAGTCGTCCGGGTCCATGCCGTCCGGATAGTCGATCACCCGCGCCCGCACACCTTGGGCGTCGAAGATGTCCAGCGCGCGCAGCGCCGCCTTTTGTCCGGCAGAATCGCCGTCGTAGCTGACCCATACTTCCGGCGCATAGCGCTTGATGAGCCGCGCCTGCTCCTCGGTCAATGCCGTTCCGAGCGTCGCGACGACGCCGCGCACGCCGGACCGGCTCAGCGAAACCGTGTCCATATATCCTTCGACGAGAATCAGCCGCCCGAGGTTCCGCTCTTTCTTTGCCAAATTCAGTGCAAACAGTCCCTGCCGCTTGTTGAACACGGGCGTATCGGGCGTGTTGAGGTATTTCGGCTGCGCGTCGCCCATGGCACGCCCGCCAAAGCCGACCACATGTCCCTGCGCGCTGATGATCGGAAAAATCGCGCGGGCGCGAAACATGTCGAACACCTTGCCGTCCTTCTGGACGGCGAGCCCCGCCTTCACCAGCAGCTCGTCGGCAAATCCCCTGTCGCGCAGATAGCGGACCAGCCCGTCCCATCCCTGCGGCGAAGCGCCCAGACCGAAGCGGCGGATGTCGGCGTCGGTCAATCCGCGGCGATAGAGATAGTTCAGCGCTCCGGCGCCCTCATCCTGCCACAAAAGAGCATGAAAGAAGCGCGCCGCAAGCGTGTTGGCTTCATAGATGCGCTCGCGCTCGGCGGCGCGGATGTGCGCGCCGGGATCGGCGGTGCGCTCGGGCAGCGCCATGTGCGCGCGCTCGGCGAGATATTTGACCGCATCCATGAACTCCATCCGCTCCATTTCCATGACGAAGTGGATGACGTTCCCACCCTTGTGGCAACCGAAACAGTAGTACAGCTGAGAATCGACGTCGACGCTGAACGACGGCGTCTTTTCGTTGTGGAACGGGCAGCAGCCCCAGAAGCGGCGTCCCTTCTGCTTAAGCGGGACGTACTCGGAGACGATCTCCTCGAGCGGCGAACGCGAGCGCAGCTCGTCCAGCCAAACATCCGAAAGCCTTCCGCTCATGCCGTCTTCCTCTGCTCCTGTCGTCCGAATTTCGATACATAATTCGCCGAAAAAACGCGAATTCCTGCAAAATTCATCCGAATTCTCGAAAATTCGCGAGCCGTATTTCTCATACATAAGGGTCCGGGACGGTATTATATATACAACATTCGCCCGCAAAAATCCTTTTTCTTTTGCAAATTTCCAAAAAATAAACACCAGCAGGCCGCATTCGCACGCCTGCACGCGGTGACGCCGCACGCGCGCCCCATTTCCGCATAGTATAGATCGGAAATTTGCTTTTCATTCGCGCCGGTGTGCAAACCGTTGCGCCTTGAAAGGTTCTGGAGGATATTGTATGGAGCTGATTGTATGCAAATTTGGCGGCAGTTCGCTCGCCGACGCCGCCGGTTTTCTGCGCGCGCGACGCATCCTCGAGCGCAGCCGCGGGCGAAAGTACGTCGTGGTCTCCGCCCCCGGAAAGCGGAGCGACAGCGACGAAAAGATCACCGACCTGCTCGCGCGCGCCAACATCCAGTCCGCGCACGGCGGGAGCGAAGCGCTTGCGCAGATCTGCGCGCGCTACCGCGCCATCGGGCAGGCGCTCGGCATCGACGGCACGGAAGCCTGGTTGACCGCGCTGTGCCGGGACGTGCGCCGCGCGCCGATGCTCGCCGCGTCGCGGGGTGAATGGCTGTGCGCAAAGATGTTCGCCGCCTTTGCGGGACTGCCGTTCGTGGACGCGGAAGCGCTCATCCGCTTTGACGCCGGCGGTGGCCTGCTGCAAGGGGAAACGCGGCGGCGCATCCGCGCCATGGCGGCGCGCACGGCGGGCGCTGTCGTGCCCGGCTTCTATGGCGGCAGCGCGGACGGCGCCATCCGCACTTTTCCGCGCGGCGGATCGGACATCAGCGGCGCGCTCATCGCCGCCGCGCTCGGCGCAAAGCGCTATGAAAACTGGACGGACGTCGACGGACTGATGAGCGCCGATCCGCGCCTCTGCGCCGGCGCCGTCTGCCACAACGCGGTCAGCTACCGCCAGATGCGCCGCCTCGCGCGCGCAGGCGCGCGCGTGCTGCACCCCGACTGCCTGTCGCCCGCGGCGGACGCCGGCGTGCCCACGGTGCTGCGCAATACCTTCGCGCCCGAGCGCGGCGGCACCTACATCTCCGACTGCGTGCGCGGTGAAGCGCCCTGCGTCTGCACGCGCGAAGACCTGTGCGCTGTTCCAATCGAGGCGCTCAGCGCCGACGCGCGGGGACTCATCGCCGGGCGCGCAGATTTCATCGCGAGCGACGGCGGCAAGCTGGCGGCGATGCCCCGGATGAAGAACCGGCGCGCCGCCGCGCTCGTCAGCGCTTTCGGCCTGCCGCGCGCACAACTCGCCGCCGCCTGCGTAGATGTCCAACCGCTCGGCGTCCGCACAGACGATGGCTGCGCGCAATTTCTCATTCCCGCCGAACGCATGTCTGGCGCCGCAAACGCGCTGCACGCGCGCCTGCTCCGCTGCGCCGGAATCGCCGCGCAGGATTGACGCAAATCCAGAGCGCGGCGGGCGCCTGTAACGCGC
>CALVPU010000217.1 GCA_944353735.1 uncultured Eubacteriales bacterium
GGCGCGTAGCTGTCCAGCGTCTCCTGCGCGAGGGGCACCTGCCGCTCGGGGCGCTGCGCCTTGAGCGTGCGCATGTTGTGCAGCCGGTCGGCGAGCTTGATGAGCACCACGCGGATGTCCTTCGCCATGGCGAGGAACATCTTGCGCAGCGTCTCCAGCTGCGCCTCCTCGCGGCTGGAAAAGTTCTGGCGCGTGAGCTTGGTCACGCCGTCCACCAGCAGCGCCACGTCCTGACCGAAGTTTTCGACGATGGTCTCCTGCGTGACGCCGTCGACGTCTTCCACGCAGTCGTGCAACAAGCCCGCGGCGATGGTCGTGGCGTCGAGCATCAAATCGGCGAGTATGACCGCCACCGCACAGGGATGGCAGAAGTACGGGTCGCCTGACTTGCGGAACTGGTTCGCATGCGCGTGCTCCGCAAAGGCATAGGCGCGGCGAACGAGCTCCATGTCGTCGTCCGGATGGTATTTTCGAATCTTCTCGATCAGCTCGTCAACGCCAATATAGGCGTTGAGTTTCGCGTCATCGGACATCGGTTCACCTCCCGCCTCGGGGCTCAGGTCGCGTGCGTCCGCCACGCTTGCAGGGTGCGCCACACGGCGCTGGAATCGGGATCTGTCTTTTGCGCGGCGTTGAGCCGAAAGCACATCGGCTGACCGCACAGCGCGAGCTCGATCAACTTCATGTCCGCCAGCGCCAGCGCCGACGCCGCGCAGCAGACGCTGTCCAATCCGGTCGCCGACGACAGCAGGTGGGCGAGCATCTCGAGCGACGTGCAGCGGATGGGCCTTGCCGCCAGCCGCCGCAGCGCCTTGTACGCCTCGCGCATCTGATCGACGTCCGGCAGCGCGCCGAGCCACGGCGCCCTCGCCGCCAGCCGGTACGCCTTCGCGCCCGCCGGCAGCGCGCCGCAATCCGGAATGCCCGCCAGCACGACGCGGCGGTACCCCGCCGGCAGATTGTGCGGCGGATAGGCGCACAGCGCGTTGAACGCCCGCGGATCGTCCGGCACTTCGCCGATGAACACGTCCGCCGCGCCGTTCGCCAGCGCGCCGTACAGCCGCCCGGTCTCGGCGAGGTCCGCCGTCAGCACCAGCGTGCCCTGTGGTTCCCGCGCAATCATCTCGCGCAGCTGCGCCTCGGAAATGGTTTCCGGAATCGCCCGCTCAAAGTTGATTTCTTTATTATAGAGCATTTCTGTTAAGAATGATTGCTGCAAAGCGCTCTCCTCGCGGATTTTTGCAGAGATTTCCGACAGCGCATCTCCCGAATTGACGCATTTTAACTCAAGTTGCACATCCGTGCGCCCGAGATAGGTGTTCAGCTTGGGCGTGAACAGCGCGTCGACCTGCTCCGGCAGCCTGCCCGCGCGCGCGCCGGCGCGAAAGAAGATGCCGCCGCGCTGGATGCCGCCCTCGGACAGCGTCAGCTTCAGGTGCGCACCCTCGAGGCCCACGGCGCGCTGCTCGAACGTGCGCGCGCGCGTGCGCAGCACCGGCGCGGGATTGCCGAAGCCCGTGGGCTGCAGCGCGTCGAGCTGTGTGACGAACGCCTCCGTCAGCTCGGCGAAGCCGACCTCGAGGTCGTATTCCTGCTCCGGCACATAGCACTGCGGCGCGACGTTGCGCGACAGCCATTCGTCCAGGTCGCGGCGAAAGCCCTCAAGCTCGCTGCGCGCGATCGTCAGTCCCGCCGCCTGCCTGTGCCCGCCAAAGCGGATCAGGCGTCCGCTGACCGCCTTGAGCGCCGCGTGGATGTCCACGCCGGGAATGCTGCGGCACGAGCCGGTCAGCACCTCGCCGCCGCCGAGCAGGATCGCCGGATAGTGATACTTCTCCACCATCCGCGACGCCGCCAGCCCGATCACGCCGGCGTTCCAATCCTCGCCCGCCAGCACCAGCGCGCGGTGCGCCGGAAAGTCGAACGATTCCAGCTGCGCCTCCGCCTCGGCGACGATGCGCTGCTCGATCTGCTTGCGCCGCGCGTTCTCCTCCTCCAGCTCCGCCGCGATCGGCTCGGCCTCGGCGACCGTCCGGCTCAGCAGCAGCTCGTGCGGGCGGCGCGCGGAATCGATGCGCCCGCCGGCATTGAGCCGCGGCGCAAGCTGAAAGGCGATGTTGCCGGCGTTGATGCGCCGTCCGGTCAGCCCCGCCGAGTCGATCAGCGCGCGCAGCCCAGGGCGCGGCGAATCGTTGATGCGATCGAGGCCGAGCTTGACGATGGCGCGGTTTTCATCCGTCAGCGGCACCACGTCGGCGACCGTGGCGAGCGCGGCGATGTCGACATAGGGCATCGCCGCATCCAGACCGCCCAGCGCCTGCACCACCTTGAACGCCACGCCCGCGCCGCACAGCGACGGAAACGGATAGCCGCCCAGGAGCGGGTTCACCACCGGGCAGTCCGGCAGTTCGTCTGCCGGCTGATGGTGGTCGGTGACCACGCAGGAGAGCCCGAGCGACTTCGCCAGTGCGACCAGCGCCACGCTGGTGACGCCGCAGTCCACCGTCACTATCAGCTTCGCCCTGCCGGCGATCGCCCGCACCGCCGCCTCGTTGAGGCCGTAGCCCTCGCTGTGGCGCGAGGGCAGGTAGACCTCGACCCGCCCGCCGAGCGAGCGCAGATAGTCGGCAAGGATCGCCGAAGCGCTGACGCCGTCGACGTCGTAGTCGCCGTAGACGCAGACCGGCGCGCGGTCCGCGAGCGCCGCGCGGATCATCGCGACCGCGGCGGGCATATCGCTCAGCTGCATTGGATCGCGCAGCTGGCTTGCATCCGGCGCGAGATAGCGCCGCGCCGCCTCGGCGGAATCGATTCCGCGCTGGATGAGCAGCGCGTGCAGCGTCGGGTTCATGTCGTCCGGGCACGGGAAGTAGGCGCGCTCCGCCTGTCGGAGTCTGTATCGCAGCATGTTCGTCGTTCCTTTCCGCCGCGCGGAGCGCCCGCTCCGGCAGCGCGGCTTCGCCTTGCAGTCTTCGCGCGTACGACAACACCGCACAGATCCCCCTCGGGGCTGTGCGGTGTCCTCCGCGCCTTGATCAGGGGCGCCCCGCCGGAACGGGGCGCGCAAAATGTTGAAATAAAGTGAACCGACAGCGCTTTGAGAATGCCGGAAAGGCAAAACCGTCAAGTCTTGTCAGCGCTCTGATGGACCGCCGTCAGCGCATGTACGCGCTCCTGCGCTCGCCGCCGAGCTCGCAGAACGCATCCACCAGCGACCGCGTGAACCACATTGCCGCGATCAACGCCGTCAGCGAACCGATCGCCAGCGTCACGGCGAAGCTGCGAACCACGCCGCGCGCAGCGAGCGCGACGATCAGCGCCACGATGAAGGGAATGCCGTCGAGCATCAGCACCTTGCGCGACGCGGTCTTGCCGGCAAAGCGCACGGCGTTGTGCGGCGTGCGCCCGGCGGTCATTTCCACGCAGAAGCGCTTGAGCAGCAGCTCGTTGGATTCAATCGCCAGCACGAAGCTCACCAGCATGCCCAGCGCGCCGGCGACCGCCATGCGCGCGCCGCCGATCGCCGCCGCATAGAGCGCGATGAGCAGGTACAAACTCAGCGACATGCCCGCCGCCGCGCCCGGCAGGCGGAAGCGGACGACCATCTCGGCGATCGCCAGCAGCATCACCACCGCCGCGGCGATGCCCAGACCGCGCACCACGCCCGCGCCCAGCGACGGACCGACCTGCACCGTCTCGCCGAGCTCCAGCGCCACCGGCAGCTCGCCGGACTGCAGGAACACGTACAGCCCCGTCGCCTGATCGAGCGACGATTCCGCGGTATCCCCGTTGGCGGAACTGCCCAGCGAGAGCGCAAAGCTGCCGTCGGCGAGGTCGTCGCTGATCGTGACCGACGAGACGCTCTGGTCGTCCACGTACAACGACAGCGTCTGCCCGGCGTACGCTTCCGCCGCCGCGGCGAGCGCCTCGCGGCCCGCGGCGTCAAATTCGAGGTTCAGCGCAAAGTAGCCCGACTCCAGCTGTTCGACCGCCACGGAGGCGACGTTGGCGCCGGTCGCGATCGCGCTGCCCGTAGGATCGCGGAACTCCGCATGTCCCGTCTGCCCGATCGCCTCGGCGAGCGAGGTGGGGTTGCTCACGCTGGGGAACTCGATGCGCACGCCCGACTCGTCGGCGAGCGCCCGCGCGTCCTCAAAGCCCACGATGCCAAGGCGCGCGGCGAGCACGTCCGCCGCCGCGGCAAGCTGCTCGGCGCTGGCGTCCGCCGCAGTGTACGACGCCGCATAGCCGCCGCCAAACGCCAACCCCGTGTCCAGCGCCCGGTCGAGCGACTTGAGTCCGTAGACGCGGGAAATCGGCGGAACCTTCAATCCGAACAGCGCCAGCAGCGCCGCAAGCACGATCACGACCGCCGCGATCGAGATCTTCACAATGCCCTTTTTCTTCGATGTCATAGTTGCCGTCCTCCTTGCCGCCGCGCGCAGTCTTCCGCGCCGCCGGCTGCTTATACAAATAATCATTATAGCCAATCTGGTCGCACGCGTCAATCGCGAAAGCGCAAAATCCCGCGGCGGGTTTATGGTTTTTCCATGTACAGCGCCGCCCGAACAACGCTGCGGGCGCGGTCCAGCACGCGCCGGCAAGGGCCAAAAACGCAGGAACCGCCCCGATTGAAGCGGAATCGGCGGCGATTCTTGCTTCCGGCGTCAGCTGCGCCGGCCTCCTCGGCTTGCAGGCGCGCTCATGCCTCCGACCGGATGCCATCTCCGCCGGCAGCCGCCGCGCGGCGCTTTCTGCCATACAGCAGGACGCCTGCAAAGGCGATCGCCGACGCGAGGCTCACGGCGCGTCCGACGGCCTGCAGCGCCGTGCCGGCGTAGCGCACGGTGAACGTTCCCGACGCGTGATCGCCGAGATCGACGCGCACCATGCCGCTCTCGCCGCGCGAAACCGCCAGCGGCGTTCCGTCGTCCATCTCGGCGGCATAGCCGATGTAGAGGATCAGCGGCAGGTCGATCGTCGCGCCGGAATCGTTGCCGGAAAACTCGACGACCAGCCGGTTTTCCCCGTCGCGCGAGAGGGAAAACGCCACGCCGTCGTCCGATGCCTTCGCCGCAAAGACGGGCATGTGATAGGCATGGACCGTGCCGTCGTACTCGTAATCGAGGTCGTCGGGCAGGTACTGACCGTCGCTGACCTCGTTGCAGCTCATCTGCAGGTCGTTGAACGCCTCAAACGCGTAGCCGCATTCCGCGGCGTGTTCCGCCATGCCCTCGATCTGGTCGGCGGGAAAGTTGAGCCAGATCGACATCACGGCGCAGAGCGCTGCCAGCGCCACCGTCGCGCCGCGCCAGAAGCCGGGCTTGATCGAAGGCCACGCCGCGCCGACAAACAGCCCCATCGCCAGCGATGCGTCGAGCAGGATGCGCCAGGGGAACTGCAGCGCCGCCAGCGGCGTCTCCGCCAGCAGCTGGGTGATGGAATAGCGTCCCGCCAGCCACACGAACAGCAGCGTCGCGGCGAACAGCTTGACGGACCTGCGCGGGCCATGCCGCCACGCCCAGAACAGCGCGATCGCCATGGCGCCGTAGCCAAAGGCGCACGTCAGGCGCGGCATGGTGACGGGGTCGTCCGGCTTGATGATCTTGGCGAGCAGCGGCGTGGCGAGCAGGCGCAGCGGATTGTACATGTTGTCGGTAAAGCGATGCTGCTCGTTGCCGACGTCGAGGTTGAGCCGGAAGGACAGCTGCGTCATCTGTTCGAGCATGGGCAGCCAGAAATAGCAGGAAAGCCCGATGCACAAGAGCGCCGCGAATACGAGATAGCGAATCTGCGCGGGACGGCGCGCCCAGTAGCGGATGTCGAGCAGCATCAGCACCAGCAGGAAGATGGCGCCGAGCAGGATCGACAGCGTGTGCGACAGCGCAATCGCCGCCATGCCCAGCCCGGTCAGCCACCAGCGATCGGGACGACCGTGGGTGATGCTGTAGTAGCCCAGATAGACGATGGGCAGGAAGATAAACGCAAAGCACTCGCCGATCGCCACGCGGAAGTAGATGTCCATGATGGAATAGAACGAAAACGTGTACACCAGCGTGGTCACCTGCGCGCGCACGGTGTCGCCGAAGATCGCGCGGGACACGAAGAAGATGCTGAAGAAATTGCCCAGCAGCAGCGCCACCTGCAGCAGCTTCACCGTCCAGTAGATCGACAGCCCCATGGCGTTGAGGGCGGCGAAGGGATACAGAAACAGGTCGCAGTAGAACAGCGGCGCGCCGTAGCCGAGCCCGTCGAGCGCATAGGTGTACACCGACGGGAACGGGTTGCCGTGCTTCATCTCCTCGGCGATGTTCAGCAGGCGGGAGCTGTGGTAGATCGTATCGTGTCCCATGACGGCATATTGGAACAGCGTCGGCACGATCGCGGCGAGCAGCAGCGCGGCGAGTATCAGCCATAGCGCGGCGCTTGCGGACAACTTGCTCTTTCCAACGGCTTGCATAGGCGGTTTTCTCCTCAATTCGTTTGTTCTCCCGTCATTATACCATGCCCGGCGTCAAAGGAAAAGCGCGAAACGCGAAAATTTGCTCCGCGTCCCGCGCGATCGCCCGCAGGCAAAATTCCCGTCCCCGCCGCGCAACTGCCCGCACGGCGCCATGCAGGTTCCGGCTCCGCCCGTGTCAGCGCGGCTGTCCGCACGGCGCGCCGGCGTCATGCGCCGCGGACCGGGCCGCGCGGGACTTCAGCCAGATGATGAGCACGGAGATGTCGCCCGGCGAGACGCCGGGAATGCGGCTCGCCTGCCCGAGCGACTTTGGGCGCTGGCGGTCGAGCTTCTGACGCGCCTCGATGCGCAGCCCCGAGAGGCTCAGGTAATCGGCGTCGGCGGGCAGAGGCGTGTCCTCAAGGCGCTGGAACTCGCGCACCGCGGCGGCCTGCCGGGCGATGTAGCCCTCGTAGCGGGCGCCGATCTCCACCTGCTCCTCGGCGTCCGGATCGAGCGCAGGCAGCTCGGGATGCGCCGCGCGCAGGCTGCGGTAGCTCGCGCCCTCCTGGCGCAGGCGGTCGGTCAGACGGCTGCGCTCGAGCGCCGTCCGCGCCCGCTCCGCCGCGTCGCGCTTGCGCAGCATCTTCTCGTAGCGCTCGCGGCTGGCGAGTCCGGCGCGGTAGCCGCGCTCGGTCAGGCGCAGGTCGGCGTTGTCCTGCCGCAGCAGCAGGCGGTACTCGGCGCGGGAAGTCATCATGCGGTACGGTTCGTCGACGCCCTTGGTGACCAAGTCGTCCACCAGCACGCCGATGTAGCCATCCGCGCGCGACAGCAGCAGCGGCGGCTCGCCGGCAGCGTGGAGCGCGGCGTTGACGCCGGCGTAGAGTCCCTGCGCAGCGGCCTCCTCGTAGCCCGAGGTGCCGTTGACCTGTCCGGCGAGGTAGAGTCCGGCGATGTGGCGCGCGCCGAGCGCGGCGTTCAGCGCCAGCGGGTCGATGCAATCGTACTCGATGGCGTAGGCGAGGCGCAGCAGCTTGGCGCGCTCGAGTCCGGGCACGCTGGCGTAAATGCGGCGCTGCACGTCCTCGGGCATCGAGGTGGACATACCCTGCACATACCATTCGTTCGTGTGAAGCCCCTCGGGTTCAAGAAAGATCGGATGCCGGTCCTTGTCGCGGAAGCGGACGACCTTGTCCTCGATGGAGGGACAGTAGCGCGCGCCGGTGCCGTGAATGGAACCGGAATACATCGGCGCGCGGTCGAGATTGTCGAGGATGATGCGGTGCGTTTCCGGCGTGGTATAGGTCAGGTAGCACATGGCACGGTTGCGCAGCCCCGCCGGATCGGTGAGGAACGAAAACGGCACCACCGGATCGTCGCCGCGCTGCGGCTCCATGCGCGCAAAGTCGACCGTCCTGCCGTCGACGCGCGCCGGCGTGCCGGTCTTGAAGCGGCGGATGGAGAAGCCCAGATCGATCAGGTTCCTCGTCAGCGCGCTTGCCGCCATCAGCCCCTGCGGCCCGCCGTTCCACGCGCACTCGCCGATGATGATGCGGCTGTTGAGGTACACGCCGCAGGCGATCACCGCGGCACGGCAGCCGATGCGCGCGCCGGTGGTGGTGCGCACGCCGGTCACGCAGCCGTTTTCGACCTCGATGCGCTCGACCTCCGCCTGCCGCAGGTCGAGGTTCGGGCAGTCGTCCACCGCGCGGCGCATGCGCATCTGGTAGGCGCGCTTGTCCGCCTGCGCGCGCAGGCTGTGCACCGCAGTGCCCTTGCCGGTATTGAGCATGCGCGATTGGATGAACACGTCGTCGATCGCCCTGCCCATCTCGCCGCCCAGCGCGTCCACCTCGCGCACGAGATGCCCCTTCGCGGTGCCGCCGATGGACGGGTTGCAGGGCATCAGCGCCAGCGCATCCAGGTTCATGGTGATCAGCAGCGTCTTTCGCCCCATGCGCGCGCACGCCAGCGCCGCCTCGCAGCCAGCATGCCCGGCGCCGACGACCACGATGTCAAAACTCTCCGCCAAGATCGCTCTCCCCCTCGTTGCGGCCCGCTGGCGCGGACCGCGCTTCATCGCTCTATGATACCACACTCCCGCCCTCATCTGCGGCGCGGAGAGAAAATTTTACATCGAATGCGTATTGTATTTTGAGCCTGCGAGTGATAGTATAGTACCATGAAGTTAGATATATCTAACAATCGACGGATTCGGAGGGATGCGGCATGGAGGAGCGCGAAAGGGCGCTGAAGTCGCTGGCGGACGGTCAATCGGGCGTGGTATCGCGCATCGCGCTGACGGGCGCGACGAAGCGGCGGCTGATCGAGATGGGCATCACGCCGGGCACGCGCGTGGGCGTGCTCAAGCGCGCGCCGCTGGGCGACCCGATCGAGATCCTGCTCAGGGGCTTTTCGCTGACGATCCGCGGGACGGACGCCGAACAGATCTTCGTGACGGAGGTGCGCCCATGAACATCACCATCGCGCTGGCGGGCAACCCGAACAGCGGCAAGACGACGCTGTTCAACGCGCTGACCGGCTCGAACCAGTACGTCGGCAACTGGGCGGGCGTAACGGTGGAGCGCAAGGAGGCGGTGTTCGACATCGGCGAGGACCGCGCCACACTGGTCGACCTGCCGGGCGTGTATTCGCTGTCGCCGTACTCGATCGAGGAAAACATCACGCGCCACTTCATCGCGCAGCACCAGCCGGACGTGGTGCTCAACATCGTCGACGCCACGAACCTCGAGCGCAACCTGTACCTGACGCTGCAGCTGATGGAGCTGGAGCGCCCGGTGGTGGTGGCGCTCAACCTGATGGACGAGCTCAAGCGCCGCGGCGAGTCGATCGACTGCGCGCGGCTGGCAAAGGCGCTGGGCGCGCCGGTGGTGCCGATCTCCGCCAAGCGGCGCCAGGGCTTCGACGCGCTCTTTCAGGCGATCCACGATCAGGCGCACGATCCCAGAACCGCATACCCCGCGCGCAACTACGACGCCTCGACGCGCGACGCGCTGCGCGAGATCGTCGAGGCGCTGGGCGGCTTCTCCTCCCACAGCGCCTTCGACATCGACGAGCACTTCGAGCACCGCGACCAGAACGAGCGCGACGACGACCACTCTCCCCGCGCCGACCACCGCCACATCGGCGGCTACGACGACGAGGGCGACGTGGACTACGCGCCGCCGACGATGTGGGTGGCGCTGAAGCTGCTCGAAGGCGACGAGCTGCTCAAGGAGACGGCGCAGCTGTCGGACAGCCAGCGCGCGCGCATCCGCGCCGCGGTTCAGGCATACGTCGCGCGCGGTCAGCAGGTGCATCCGGGCATTGACTCGCTGACGATGGTAGTCGACGCGCGCTACCGGCGCATCGCCGAGCTGCTCCGCGAAGCGGGCTACCGCCGCCGCGAGCGCGAGATCTCCACTTCGGACAAGATCGACCGCGTGGTGACAAACAGGTACCTCGCCTTCCCGATCTTCCTGATCGTCATGGGGCTGATGTTCGCGGTGACATTCGGCGCGCCGGGCACGTTTTTGACGGGGTTGACCGAGTCGCTGGTCGGCTTTATCGGCGATCAGGCGTCGCAGGGGCTCGCGGCGATCGCCGCGCCGGAATGGATTCGCTCGCTGGTCTGCGACGGCGTGATTGCCGGCGTCGGCGGCGTGCTGGTGTTTCTGCCGCAGATTCTGCTGATCTTCCTGTTCATGTCGGTGCTGGAGGACAGCGGCTACATGGCGCGCGCGGCGTTCATCACCGACCGCCTGCTGCGCAAGTTCGGCCTGTCGGGGCGCTCGTTCATACCGATGCTGATGGGCTTTGGCTGCACGACCACGGCGATCATCGCCGCGCGCGGCGTGGAAAACGAGCGCGACCGGCGCATGACGATCCTGCTGACGCCGTTCATGAGCTGCGGCGCGCGATTGCCGGTCTACGCGCTGTTCACGGCGGCATTTTTCCCGAACAACCGCGCGCTGGTGGTGCTGAGCCTGTACGCGCTGGGCATGCTGATGATGATCGTCTGCGGTCTCGTTCTGCGCAAGACGGCATTCCGCGAGGGCGATTCGCCGTTCCTGATGGAGCTGCCGCCGTATCGCGTGCCGCATGCCCGCAGCGTGCTCAAGCGGCTGTGGGACCGCGCCAAGGACTTCCTCACCCGCGCGGGCACGCTGATCTTCGCCATGAGCGTGCTGATCTGGTTTTTGCAGTCGTTCACGCCTGGCCTGCAGTGGACCACCGATTCCGCCACCTCGATCTTCGGCAGGATCGGCGCCTTCATCGCGCCGGTGTTCGCGCCGCTGGGCTTCGGTCAGTGGGAAAAGGGCGTGGCGCTGATGTCCGGTCTGGTCGCCAAGGAAGCCGTCGTGTCGACGCTGCAGGTGCTGTATTCCGCGGGCAGCTCGGCGCAGCTGACGCAGGCGATCGCCGCGCACTTCACGCCGCTGTCGGCGTATGCGTTTCTGGTGTTCATCCTGCTGTACGTGCCGTGCGTGGCGGCGCTCGCCGCCGCCAGGCGCGAGCTGCGCTCGGCGAAGTACTTCGCGATGACGGTCTGCATCCAGCTCGGCGTCGCCTATGGGGTCACATTCCTCGTCTACCAGATCGGTCGCCTGATCGTCGGCTGAAACAGGCGCCGCTGACAAGGGGAGCAAAAATCGCCACTGATTTTCGCAATTATCAGGGCGATTTTTTGCGTGTTTGGAGGTTATCGGCGCGCGGACCGAAGCGCCCGATTCGGCTGAAAGGACAGCTCAGCTGTACAGCCAGTCGTTCGCATCCGGATAGGTGTACGTGATTCCATTTGCCGAAGCATATTCCGCCGCATAGGAATCGCGGCCGACGGTCAGCGTGAGGTTGGCAGGGCATCCGGCAAACGCGCCTTCGCCGATGGAAGTTACGCTGTCGGGGAGGGTGACTCCACCCAAAGCGTCAACGTCTTTCCCGCGGGACGGCGGCACGCAAAAGGCGCTCCGCCGTCGCGGAGCGCCAAGGGGAATTTTCACAGCCGGCATTCGAGCTTTGCCAATTCGCCGCACACGTAATTGTAGACGAAGTCCGCCGCCTCATCGGTCGGGCGCTTCTCCTGCATGGATTTGTCGCGCGAGGCGATCTCGATGGTGCCGTTCTTCAGGCCCTTCGGGCTGACGACCACGCGCAGCGGCACGCCGAACAGGTCGGCATCGGAGAACATCACGCCCGCGCTGACGGGACGGTCGTCCCAGAGCACCTCCACGCCGCGCTTCGTCAGCTCGTCGTACAGCCGCTGCGAGGTCTCGGCGACCTCGGGGTTGTCCGCGCGCAGCGAGCACAGATGCACGTGCCACGGCGCGATCGACATCGGCCAGATCGGACCGTAGTCGTCGTGATGCGCCTCGCAGACCGCCGCGGCGAGCCGGCCCACGCCGATGCCGTAGCAGCCCATGATCGGGTGCTTCAGCGAGCCGTCGGCGTCGACGTAGGTCATGTCCATGGCCTCGGTGTAGCGCGTGCCGAGCTGGAAGATGTTGCCGACCTCGATGCCGCGGGAGGTGTAGATGCTCTTGTGACCGCAGACGGGGCAGACGCCGCCGTCGTACGCCTTGGCGACGTCGACGTACTCGACCTCGCCCACCTCGCGCGGGATGTTGAAGCCCACGTAGTGGAAGTCGGTCTCGTTCGCGCCGGTGGCGAACCAGTTCACGCCCTCGAGCGAGGCGTCGTAGACGGCCTTCACGTCCTCGGGCAGACCCTTCGGGCCGATGAACCCGGCGGCGAGGCCGCTCTCCGGCGCGATGTCCGCCGGATGCACTTCCGCGCGGAGGTAGTTGCGCAGCTTGGTCTCGTTGACGTCCAGATCGCCGCGCAGGAAGACGACAACGTAGCGGTCGGTGAGGTTCTCCTGATAGACGACGGCCTTGCACGTCGACGCGGCGGGAATCTTCAGGAACTGGCACAGGTCCTCAATCGTCTTGACGCCCGGCGTGGCGACCTTCTCGAGCGCCGCGGTCTCCCCCGCCTCGCCGTGCGCGATGCAGGGCGCGGCTTCCATGTTGGCGCGATAATCGCAGTCGCGGCAGAGCACGATCGTGTCCTCGCCGGCGGGCGTGAGCAGCATGTACTCGTGGGACACCTTGCCGCCCATCATGCCACTGTCGGACTTGACGGCGACGACCTCCGGCACGCCCGCGCGGGCAAAGATGCGGTTGTAGGCGTCGTAGCATTCCATGTAGTAGCGCTCCAGATCCTCCTGCGAGGTGTGGAACGAATAGCCGTCCTTCATCGTAAACTCGCGCACGCGGATCAGGCCGCCGCGACAGCGCGGCTCGTCGCGGAACTTCGTCTGAATCTGATAGATCATGAACGGATACTGCGCGTAGCTGTCCGCCACGTCGCGGGCGAAGTGGACGGCTGCTTCCTCGTGCGTCATGCCCAGCACCATGTCCGCGCCCGAGCGGTCCTTGAAGCGCAGCAGCTCGCTGCCCACGGACTCGAACCGGCCCGACTCCTTCCACAGCGACGCCGGAATCGCCACCGGGAACAGCACCTCCTGCCCGCCGATGCGGTCCATCTCCTCGCGCAGGATGCGCTCGATCTTCGCGGTGATGCGCTTGGTGACCGGGAACAGCGAAAAGATGCCGTTGCCGACGGGTTTGATGTAGCCGCCGCGCATCATCAGCGCCTGACTGATGATCTGGCAGTCCGCCGGGGTCTCCTTGTAGCGCTTGGAAACGAGGTTCTTCAGCTTCATTGCGTCTCTCTCCTTTGGCGATCGTTCGCGCCCGTCGGGCGAAAAAAGCTCCGCCCCCGTCGCGCAGGGGCGAAGCATGCTTCGCGGTACCACCTTGCTTCGGCGCTCGCGCGCCCTCCAGCCGCCCTGTATCGGGAGCGCCCGGCGGAATTTCAGCCGCCCGCGCAGCCGCGTTCTCCCGCGCACTCGGAAGCCGGGAGCCCCTGCGCCGCCGGATGTGCGCCTTTCAGCCATGGACGCGCTCTCTGCAAACCGCCGGAACGGGCTTTCTTCCTCATCGTGCCTAGGCTTTCATTATACGCGCGCCGCCGCGATTATGCAAGTGAAGATTTGGTTGCGCGCCCGCGCGGTTATTCGTCGCGCTCGCTCTCGTACAGCACCGTATCGCCGTCGGAGGCGATCTCGTCGAGCAGCTCCTCGGCGTCGTCGGCGCTGTCGACGATGTAGATGGAGGACTTCAGGAAACCCGTGCTGAGAATGCCCTTGAGCACGGGACGGACGGCGCGGCGGCTGCCGACGAGCACGACGATGTCGGCGCTGCCCTTCATCTGCGTTCCGAAGGCAAAGTTGACCTCCTCCGCCTTGGGCGTGTCGTCCGGCAGGCCGGGCGTGACGACGATGCGCCTGCCGGGGAATTCGCTGAGCACATTGAGCGCCTCGGCGGTGCCCTCGGGGCTGACGTTGAGCGTGTCGTCGATGGCGGTGCGGCTGCCGGAAATCAGGTGGAGCTTGCGGTCGAACGGCTGCAGCTGGGCGATGGCGTCGCCGATCTCGTCCATGCTCATGCCGAGCCGGTGAGCGAGCGCCGCCGCGAGGGCGATGTTCTGCACGTTGAAGCGGCCCAGCAGCCGCGTCCGGCAGCGCACCCGACCGCCGTCGGCGCAGGCGAGCAGGAACTCCGTGCCCTTTGGGCCGAAGGCGACCTCGGTCGCGCGCATGTAGCAGTCGTCGGAAGCGGGCTCGACGCCGGCGTTGTACTTCTCCCGCTTGCAGCGGGCAAAGAGCCGGTCGGTGTAGCCGCAATCGGAGGCAAAGAACGCCGCGCCATCCTCGGGCAGGCCCTCGATGAGCTCATTCTTGGTCTCCACCACGTTGGCGATGGAGCCGAAGGTGTCCAGATGCTGCGGGCCGATGGAGGTGATCATGCCGTACTGCGGCTGCACGAGGCGCACCAGATGCTTGATGTCGCCCACATGCTGCGCGCCCATCTCGGCGATGAACACCTCGTGACCGGGCTCGAGCGAATCGTTGATGACGCGCGAGAGCCCCATCGCCGTGTTGAAACTGGCGGGCGTTGCCAGTACCTCGTACTTGTGCGAGAGGATCTCGCGCAGGATGAACTTCGTCTGCGTCTTGCCGTAGCTGCCGGTAATGCCAATCTTGATCAGGTCCTTGCGGGCAGCGAGCTTGCGGCGCGCCTCCTCGTAGAAGCCGGCGTTGATCCGCGCCTCCACGGGGTCCATGATCCAGCCGCCGATCCAGACGATGAACGGCACGCCGGCGTACGTCAAATACGGCGGAATGGATAGCAGCCTGAGCAGCAGCGCCACGCCGGTAAACAGCAGCAGCAGCATGCCGAACAGCCGCCGCGCGCGCATCGTCAACGCCAGCGGCTTCTTTGACGGTTCGGCGTGATGCTTCAGCGCCAGCCCCGTGACGGCGGCGGCGTAGCCCGCCAACGTGATCCAGCCCGCCGCCGTCGTGCGCGCGCGCTCCACCGAGATGAACAGTGACAACAGCATCGGCAGGTACCAGCTTGCCAGCGCCGCGCCGAAGCCCGTGGCGATGTTTTCTTTCAGATAGCGTTCCTGACCGCGCCGCATCCACTGGCGGTACGCCGGCAGGCGGTAGCGCTCGCGCTGGAAGGCGTGCACGCAGTGGGCGGACGCCGCCATGCAGCCGAGCACGATGACCACCATCTCGATTCCGTCAAACAGCATACAAAGCCCCCCTGCGCGCCGCGGATGCGGCCCTTCTAACATTCAGACGGATCGCGCCGCCATTTGGTTCCACCGGTTCACTCGCGCACCAACATCGGATCGTCCTCGGGATGTGCTTCCGGCAGGTGCTCCAGCGCCATCACCAGCGCATCCTCGCGGTTTTCGTAATAGCGCTTGCGATAGCCGACGTCGACGAAGCCCAGCTTGCGGTACAGCGCCTGCGCAGCCGCGTTGGAGCGGCGCACCTCCAGCGTCATCCAGTTCATGCCGCTGTCCGCGGCGAGCTGGATCATCGCGCGCGTGACCATTTCGCCGTAGCCGAGGCCGCGCCGGTCCGGGCGCACGGCGATGTTGGTGATGTGCCCCTCGTCGAGCACGAACCACACGCCGGCATAGGCGACCGGCTCGCCG
>CALVPU010000218.1 GCA_944353735.1 uncultured Eubacteriales bacterium
GACCTGAGCGAGAACGCCGAGTATGACGAGGCGAAGGCGGAGGAGGCGCGCGTCTACGGTCGCATTGCCGAGATCGAAAATACGCTGCGCAGCGCCGTGTTCGTCGACGACAGCCGCGTCTCCACAGACGCCGTCGCCGTCGGCACCGTCGTGCGCGTGCTGGATATGGAGTTCAACGAGGAGGAGGAGTACACCATCGTCGGCTTTACCGAGGCGGACCCGATGAAGCTGTTCATCGCGCAGGAATCGCCCATCGGCGAGGCGCTCATCGGCGCGCACGTCGGCGACGAGGTGGACGTCAAGACCCCGGGCGGCATGCTCCGCCTGAAGGTGCTCGGCATTCGCCGCAGATGATTTCCGGCGCACGGCGCCGCTACGCTTGGACGACGCGGAGAGGAGAATTTCCCCCATGCCTGATGAAAACCGCAGCGCGGAACCTGTCGAGCAGGCCGCTTCCGAACAGAACCGCATCCGCCTTGAAAAGCTCGGCAAGCTGATCGAGGAGGGACGCAATCCCTACGAGCTGGTGCGCTTCGACCGCAGCCACCGCTCCGGCGAGATCCTTTCCGACTACGAGGCGCTGGAGGGGCGGGAGGTCTCCATCGCCGGGCGCATGATGTCGCGCCGCGTGATGGGCAAGGCGAGCTTCGCCCACCTGCTCGACCGCGACGGGCTGATCCAGATCTACGTGCGCCGCGACGACGTCGGCGAGGACGCTTACCGCGACTTCAAGGCGTACGATATCGGCGACATCGTCGGCGTGTCCGGCACGGTGTTCAAGACCAAGTCCGGAGAGATCTCCGTGCACGCCCGCCAGCTGACGCTGCTGACCAAGTCGCTGCACCCGCTGCCGGAGAAGTTCCACGGCCTCAAGGATACCGACACGCGCTATCGCCAGCGCTATCTGGACATGATCGTCAACCCCGAGGTGCGCGATACCTTTGTCAAGCGCTCGCAGATCCTGCGCGAAATCCGCGCGTTTCTGGATGCGCGCGGCTATGTCGAGGTCGACACGCCCGTGCTCGGCACCATCGAGATCGGCGCCGCGGCGCGACCGTTCGTCACGCACCACAACGCGCTGGACATCGACATGTACCTGCGCATCGAAACGGAACTGCACCTCAAGCGGCTGATCGTCGGCGGCATGGAGAAGGTCTACGAGGTCGGGCGCATCTTCCGCAACGAAGGTATGGACACGCGCCACAACCCCGAGTTCACCACCGTGGAGATGTACGAGGCGTACACCGACTTCCACGGTATGATGGACACCATCGAGGAGATGTTCAAGACCGTCGCCCGCAACGTCTGCGGCACGACCGACCTGCCCTTCATGGGCGAGACGATCCATCTGGGCGGCGATTGGGCGCGCATGACGATGAAGGAAGCCGTGCGCAAGTTCTCCGGCATCGACCCGGACGCGTGGCAGTCGGACGAGGAGGCGCGCGCGGCGTGCAAGGCGGCGGGCTTCGAGCCGGAACCGGCGTTCACGCGCGGCGAGTGCCTGAACCTGCTGTTCGAGGAGACCGCCGAGGACAACCTTGTTCAGCCGACCTTCATCTACGACTATCCGATCGAGGTCTCGCCGCTCGCCAAGCGCAAGAAGGACGATCCCATGCTCACCGAGCGCTTTGAGTTCTTCATCAACCGCATGGAGTTTGGCAACGCCTTCTCGGAGCTCAACGACCCCATCGACCAGCGCCGGCGCTTTGAAAAGCAGGTTGCCGCCAAGCGCGCGCAGGGCGCGAACGCCTCCGTCGACGAGGATTTCGTCACCGCGCTGGAATACGGCATGCCGCCGACGGGCGGACTCGGCTTCGGCGTGGACCGCTTCGTGATGCTGCTGACCAACTCGGCGTCGATCCGCGACGTGCTGCTGTGCCCCACGATGAAGCCGCTGGACAAGCAGGATGCGCAGCAGGCGCCGGAGGCCGCCGCTCAGCCGGCGAATAAGGCGGAGGCGCGCGTGGACATCGACTTTTCCAAGGTGGAGGTCGAACCGCTGTTTAAGGATTTTGTCGATTTCGAGACCTTCAGCAAGTCCGATTTCCGCGCCGTAAAGGTGAAGGAATGCACGGCGGTGCCGAAGTCGAAGAAGCTGCTCAAGTTCGTGCTCGACGACGGGTCGGGCGAGGATCGCGTCATTCTCAGCGGCATTCACGAGTACTACGAGCCGGAGACGCTGGTGGGCAAGACGCTCATCGCCATCACCAACCTGCCGCCGCGCCCGATGATGGGCATCGACTCCTGCGGCATGATCATCAGCGCCATCCATCGCGAGGCGGGGGAGGAGAGACTCAACCTGTTGACGGTGGACGACCGCATCCCCGCGGGCGCGAAGCTGTATTGACGGTCGAAGCGGTTTCTGGCGACCGGATATCAAGGGCGGACGACCTCAACTCGAGGCCGTCCGCCCTTCAAAATGCTGATATGATAAGGGAGCAAAAATCGCCGCCGATTCTCCAGAAAACCGGCGGCGATTTTTGCTCCTTCTGTCAGCTTCAGCGGCCTTCCGCGAGCGCTTGCGCCCATGCCGGTTTCCCGGAATGCAGTTTTACTTCCTCGGCTTGCGGGCGTTCGCGACGCTTCGGCAGGCTGCTGGCCTTGGCAACAGGCAGAGGCCGCCCTGAACGCGATTGCGTTCGGGACGGCCTTGCGAAGTGCCCTTACAGCTGCAGTCCCGCGAGCTCGAGACCCGCCTCGACGACGTGGTCGGGCAGCTGGGAGAACATCTGATTGATGGAGTCGTGGCGGTAGTAGCGCATGATCGTCTCGGCGAACATCGGCGCCACAGAGACGGTCTTGAACTTCTCCTGCCCAATGATGTTCGGGTTGAAGACGGTGTCGGTGGAGTAGATGGTCTTGATTGGGCTGGCGTTGATCTTCTGCACGCCGCGCGCGGAGATGATGTTGTGGCTGAGCATGGCGGTGATCTCCAGCGCGCCGCGCTTTTTCAGACCTTCCGCGAGGTTGACCAGCGTGCCGCCGGAGATTGTGAAGTCGTCCACGATCAGGCAGTTCTTGCCCGCGACGTCGCCGATGATTTCCAGCACTTCGGCGTTTTCGCTGTGGTCGGAGCGGGTCTTGTCGCCGATGGCGATGGGCAGGTTCAGCGAGGCGGCGAACTTGCGCGCCTGCTTGGCGTAGCCGGCGTCGGGAGAGACGACGACCATGTTGTCCGTGCCGACCTTGGCGATGACTTCCTTGAGCATGGGCTGTGCGTAGAGGTGGTCCATCGGACGCTTGAAGAAGCCCTGAATCTGCTGCGCGTGCAGGTCCATCGTCACGAAGCGGTCCGCGCCGGCAAGCTCCATGCACTCGGCGCACACGCGCGCGCGGATGGACACGCGCGGCTCGTCCTTCTTGTCGCCCTTGCCATAGCCGAAATAGGGCATGACCAGCGTGACGGTGTGCGCGTTGGCGCGCTTGAAGGCGTCCATCCAGAAGAGGATCTCGACGAATTCGTTGTTGGAATGCATGCCGATCGGCTGGACGAGAAACACGTCCAAGTCGCGGACGGATTCGTTGATGCGCACGAACGTGTTGCCCTCGGAAAACACGATGACTTCAGAGGAACTCAGAGGCTTGCCCATGTAGCTGCACATGCGCTCCGCAAAGACCTGTCCGCCGCTGCCCGCGAAAATCTTGGCGCTGTTAAACATACAAAACCACACACTCCTTCTCTGTTTGGCAGATGCGCTTGGCAGGGCGCGCAGCGCCCATGCGGCACGGCATCCTTGAATCTGCCGCCTCCGTCACAGGATGACGACGGCTTCCACCTCAACCTGCGCGCCCATCGGCAGCTTCGAGACCTCGACGCAGCTGCGCGCCGGATAGTCGGGTCCGAAATACTCGGCGTAGACCTCGTTGACCGCGCCGAACGCGCCCAGATCCTGCATGAATACGGTCGTCTTGAGCACCTTGTCCAGCGAGCTGCCCAGCTCGCCGAGGATGGTCTTCATGTTTTCAAACACCTGACGCGCCTGCGCGGCGGCGTCGCCTTCGGCGAGCTTGCCGGTGGCGGGCACGACGGGGATCACGCCCGAGAGATAGCAGGTGTCGCCGTGGATCACGGCGGTGGAGTACGGTCCGATCGCCTTTGGTCCATTCTGGGTCAGGAAGCACTTTTTCATCGTTCCAGTCAGCTCCATTCTTTCGTCGATCAGTTCTCTTGTCTGCTTGCCTGTCAGTAGTTGGGATTGGTGCCCACCTGATAGTCCATTCGCGAGTGGACGCCGCGCCAGTAGGTGGATGCGCCGGGACTGTAGTGGTCGGAGGAGACCTGCGTGCGCGAGACTTCCTCGCCGGTGTCCCAGTCGTAGGCGACGACCCAGCCC
>CALVPU010000219.1 GCA_944353735.1 uncultured Eubacteriales bacterium
GGTGGTCACGGTGTTCGACAGCGGGTAACCGTAGACCTGCTGGAAGAGGTTGACGGCGTCGACGACGTCGACATCGTAGATGCTGTCAATGTCGCCGTCATAGAGCGACAGGGTGTGCAGGTCCTCCTGAAGTTCGCGCACCACAGGTCCGCTCATGCCTTCAGTCAGGTCGATGTTCAACGCCGTCGGGGCGTCGGAAGAGTAGATGATCTGCTTGAGTTCGGGCGAGGTGTAACCGGTTTCCTCCTGACCGAGCGCCTTTTGAACCTGCTTGACGGCGTTGATCGTCGAAGTGCGGTAGCTGCCCGTGATCTCATCGGCATAGAAGCCGAGCGCGCGCAGGCGGTACTGCAGGTCCTCGACCTCGGGACCGGAGCTGAAGCGCCCCATCGTGCCGGGATCGCTCGGAATGCCGAGGAAGTCGTTGTACGCCATGCCGTTTTCGTTGGTGTAGGAGGACTCGTACAGCAGCGCGCGCAGCTCGTCGTCGGGCTCGTTGCTGGAATAGATCTTCACGACCGTGCCGGGCATGCAGTTTTCCGCGATGAACTTCGCGTCCGGCACGCGCAGGCGGATACAGCCGTGCGACGCCGGATAGCCGAATTCCTCCAGGCCTGACTTGCTGATGGACGATTCGCGCTGCGAGTTGTAGGGGATGGAGTGAAACAGGATGCCCTTGTAGATGCGCGTGGCATACTTGGCGTAGCAGCGGAAGGTATAGAAATAGTACCACTCTCCGCGCTCGCTGCTGCGCTGCTTTTCTGGAAGTTTGTAGGTGCCTTCGGGCGTCGAATCGTTGAGACCCGCGGAGCAGAGCATCTGACGCACGATGCTGCCGTCCGCGGCGCTGTAGATCGTGACGATCTGGTTGGTCAGATCAATGCCGATGGCGTAGGGAAGGTCCTCCGCCATCGCGGCGTTGAATGCCGGGAACACGCCGATGCCGACGACCATTGCCAGAAAAAAAGAAGCCACCCGTCTCCAAAACATGAACGCACCAACCTCCGCACAATGTTGTCGAAATTATATCATATTGCGCGCGAAATTTCAACGTGCATTTTCCATCGTTTCCCGTCCGAATCTGTTAATATTTTTATCGCGGTCTGGACGCGCGAGGGGGTTGACAGCACGGGTCAAATCGTATATACTGTATATATCGAATGTGCACAGTTCGATTCCAAGAGGTGACAGAATGGAGATCTACATCAGCAACGCCGCCGGCAAACCGATTTACCGGCAAATCACCGATCAGATCCGCACCGCGATCCTTTCGGGGCAGCTGCGCGCGGGCGAAGCGCTGCCGAGCATCCGGCTGCTGGCAAAGGAGCTGCAGATCAGCGTGATCACGACCAAGCGCGCCTACGAAGACCTTGAGCGCGCGGGCCTGATCGAGACGATTCCGGGAAAGGGCAGCTTTGTCGCGGCGCAGAATGGCGAGCTGCTGCGCGAAGCGGCGCTCAAGCGCGTGGAGGACGCCCTGCAGGGCGCAATCGACGCGGCGCGCAGCGGCGGCATCGGCACGGACGACGTGCGGCGGATGCTCGAGGTGCTCCTGGAAGGAGAGGGATGAGGGAAAAATATGGAAAACTGGATCGAAGCGTGCGGGCTGACCAAGCGCTACAAGGGCTTTTCACTCCAGTCGGTCGATCTGACGGTGCACGCCGGCAGCGTGGTCGGCCTGGTGGGAGAAAACGGCGCCGGCAAGACGACGCTGCTGCGCGCCATACTCGGCATGGTCCGCGTCGACGCCGGTACGGTCCGGCTGATGGGACGCGCGCCACAGGACCCGCGCGCACGGGCGCAGGTGGCGGCGGTGTTTGAGGAGAACGCCTGTTTTGCATGGCTTGACGCCTTTCAGGTTGCCCGGGTGATGCGCGGCATCGTGCCGGAATGGGACGACGCGCGCTATGCCGAGCTGCTCGAGGCATTTGGCATCGGCGGGCGCAAGCTGGTGAAGGACTATTCCAAGGGCATGCGCGTCAAACTCAATCTGGCGGCGGCGCTGGCGCGGCACCCGCGGCTGCTGCTCCTCGACGAGCCGACGAGTGGACTGGATCCGGTAGCCCGCGGCGAGCTCATGGATATCCTGCTGGCGTATATGCAGGACGAGCGCAACGCCATACTCGTCAGCAGCCACATCACTTCCGATCTGGAGCGCATCGCCGATCAAATCGCGTACCTGCATGCGGGCGAGATGCTGTTTCAGCGCGACAAACTCGAGCTTATGGAGGATATGGCGGTGGTGCGCTGCGCCATGCAGCGCATCGACGAGCTGCCGCCGGAGCTGGTCATCGCCAAGCGGGGCGGAGCGTTCGGCGCCTCGGCGCTGGTCCGCCAGCCGGAGCGCGTGCGCGCGCTGATGCCGGACGCCGTGATGGATGCCGCCAGCATCGACGACATGATGCGCTACTATGCGGGGAGGGATGCGGAATGAAGGGGCTGATTCTGTACGACCTGTACCATTTCAAGGCGCTGTACTGGAAGAACCTGCTGCTGGTCGGGGCGCTCTATCTGGTGCTGACGCTTGCCATGCGGATGACCTTCCTGATCTATTTCCTGATCTGGATGACGGGGGTCTATGCGATGGGACTGCTGTCTGGCAGCGAAGGATGGGAACGCTTTGTGCGCGCCCTGCCGGTGTCGGCCCAGACCATGGCGGGGGCCAAGCTCCTCACCATGGCGATCATCGAGGGGTTCGGCGTGGTCTATGCGCTGGTTGTGGGTGGAATTCTGACGTGGATCACGGGCGAACCGCTCTCTGAGCACCTGATGAGCGTGTTCATGATCGCCGCGCTTGCCCTGACGATGAACGCCGTGATGCTGCCGTGCGCGCTGAAGTGGGGCGTCGAGCGGACGCGCAATACCCTGCTGCTGTTCTGCGTGGTGATCTTTGCCGCAGCGGCGTTCTTCGGCGCGCGCAGCGGCGAGGATGGGGCAGGTCTGGCGCAGGCGCAGGCATGGTTCGCCGGGCATCTCGCGGGCATCGCCGCGGCGTTTATCGCGCTTGCGGTCATGGTCTGTGCCGCCGGATGGTACGCCGCGGCGCACGTCTATGCGCGCCGGGAGGTCTAATCCGGAAAGCCTGACCGGAAAGCAGCCGATACCGGAAAAATCAAGCGCCGTGGGCGAATTCCTGCCCACGGCGCTCTCCATGTCTGTATCAGGCCTTCTTGACTTTCGGCCCCTTCGGCGTGTCCTCGATGACGTAACCCTTATCCAGCACCTCGGCGCGGATGCGGTCGGCCTCGGCGAAGTCCTTCGCCTTCTTGGCTTCGACGCGCTTTTGCACCAGCGCCTTGATCTCTTCCGGCGTGGTGTCGGTGTCGCGCATCAGCAGACCGAGCACGTCGTGCGCCATGATCTCGAG
>CALVPU010000220.1 GCA_944353735.1 uncultured Eubacteriales bacterium
CGAGGCGGAGAGGCGGTGATCGGCGCCCGGCTGGTCGAATCCCATCCACACCGTCAGTGCGAGGTCGGGTGTGTAGGCCGCCGTCCAGACGTCGCGAGTGCTGCCGTCGGCGTCGGAAACCGTTCCGGTCTTTCCCGCCACGGGAATCCCGGCGCTGGACAGGGCGTGAGCGCTGCCGTCGCTTGCGGCGGTGACGAGCATGTCGGTGAGCATGTACGCCGTAGACGGCTGTACGGCGCGCCCGGATGGAGCAGGTGCCTCGTAGAGCACGCTGCCGCCGGCATCCTCAATGCGCGCGATCAGGTGCGGTTCGACGCGCGTGCCGCCGTTTGCCAACGCCGCGTACGCGCCGCAGAGCTGCGCCGGCGAGACGCCGTAGGTCATCGAGCCGAGCGACAGCGCGAGGTTGTCGTCGCGATCGTCGAGCGGCAGACCGAAGCGCAGCGCGTAGGCGCGCACCGCGTCGACGCCGATCAGGTCGGCGAGGTCGACCGTCGCGATGTTCAGCGAACGCGACAGCGCTTCGCGCAGCGTCACCGTGCCGTAGCTCGCGCCGCCGGCGTTGCCCGGCTCGTAGCCGTCGGAAAAGGTGCGCGGCGTGTCTTCGACGAACGACGTGGGTGAAAAGTCATAGGCGTCGATGGCGGCGGCATAGGCGGAAACCGGCTTGATCGCCGAGCCTGGCGAGCGCCGGATCTGTGTGGCGCGATTTAGGCCGCGCTGCACCTCATAGGCGCGTCCGCCGACCAGCGCGCAGATCTCGCCCGTGTCCGGACGCATGGCGACAAGCGCCGCCTGCACCGGCGTGCCGTCGGCGGCGTCGGAGGGAAAGTTGGCGTCGTCGGCGAACAATGCGTCCGCCGCGCGCTGGATGTCGGGGTCGTATGCGGTGTAGATGCGCAGTCCCGCGGCGCGCACGCCGTCGGCGTCCATGTCCAATACCGCGGCAGCCTCATCGAGCGCCGCGTCGAGGAACCAGCTCGAAGTTGCGGACGCGGACAAATCCTCCGCCAGCGCCAGCGGCTGCGCCTGCGCTTCCTGCGCCTGTGAGGCGGAGATGTAGCCGTATTCCGCCATGTCGTCGAGGATGGCGTCGCGCCGCTCGAGCGCGCGCTCGGGATGCGCGTCGGGCGCATAGCCGGAAGGCGACTTGATGACCGCGGCCAGCAGCGCCGACTGCGCCAGCGTCAGCTCGGCGACGTCGCGGTCGAAGAACGTCTGTGCCGCGGCGGCGATGCCATAGGCGCCGGAGCCGAAATAGATGGTGTTCAGGTAGCATTCGAGGATTTCGTCCTTGGTCAGCGCGCGCTCCAGCTGCAGCGCCAGAAACGCTTCCTGCGCCTTGCGCGAGAGCGTCTTTTCCGCACTCAGGTGGGTCAGCTTGATCAGCTGCTGCGTGATCGTCGACGCGCCCTGATCGTATCCGCCCGAGCGCAGGTTGGCGAGCGCCGCCGCCGCGATGCGCCGCAGGCTGATGCCGCAGTGCTCGTAAAAGCGGTGGTCCTCCGCCGCGAGGAAAGCGTCGCGCACGTGCTTGGGGATCTCACTAAGCGGCATCCAGACGCGCGACGTGCCGCCGGTCAGCGCGCCGATTGGCTCGCCGGCAGCGTCATAGACGATCGACGCCGCTGGCTGCGCGTAGATCTTGCCGAGATCCAGCTTTTGCCAGTGCGGGATATCCAGCACCCAGACCAGCGCGCCCGCCAGCAGCGCGGCGGCAACCGCCATGACCACGAGGATCTTCTTCTTCACGTTCATCCCTGCCTTTGCAAGCGGCGCGCCGCTCGGTCTTCCGGACTATTGTTTCCCGATTCGATCACAAAAAATCGCTTCCCACGTGCAGATGGGAAGCGATTTTGGCGCGAGCGCGCCTCAGAGGAGCATCAGCAGTGTGCCGGCGACGACGGCGGCGAGCCCGAACGCGGCGCGGGCGGAGAGCTTTTCGTGCAGTACAATGCGGGAGAAAAGCACCGTGACGAGCAGGCTCAGCTTGTCTACTGACACGACGGCGCTGGCGGGACCATCCTGTAAGGCACGGTAGTAGCACAGCCAGCTCGCGCCGGTAGCCAAACCGGACAGGGCGATCAGGGCGAGCTCGCGCCGCGGTAGGTGCGCGGCTTCGCGCCGTTTGCCGGTGACGAGGACCATCATCCACGACATCAGCAGCACGACGCCCGTGCGCAGCGCCGTGCCGAGGTTGGATTCGACGCCGGCGATGCCGATTTTTCCCAAAATGGCGGTCAGGCTGGCGAACGTCGCTGAACCCACTGCGAAGGGGAGCCAGCGCCCGTTGGCAGGAGCCCCGCTGCGCGGACGCCTGGGTTCGATCATCAGCAGCGTGCCGGCACCGATCGCCAGCGTAGCCAATCCCTTGAGATACGTGATGGATTCGCCAAGCAGCGCGGCGGCGAGCAGGATCGTCAGCACCGTGCTCGACTTGTCGATCGGCACGACCTTATTGACGTCGCCGAGCTGCAGTGCCCGGAAGTAGCACAGCCAGCTCGCGCCGGTGGCAAGGCCGGACAGGGCCAGAAACGTCAGCGAACGCGCGTCGATCGTGGCGAGGCCGCCCTGTGCGCCCGCGACGAACACCATTGCCCATGCGAACGCCAGCACGACGATGGTGCGGATGGCGGTCGCGACGGTAGAATCGGTCCTGCGGATGCCGCACTTGGCGAGGATCGCCGTGATGCCGGCGAAGAACGCGGAGCCAAACGCGCACAGCAGCCACATGGCTTTCCCTCCTGTCTGTCGTTCGGACATGCGCCGCAAAAGAGGCCTCCCCCGCGCGTGCGGGGGAGGAGCGGTCATGCCTTGGATTCGCAGTAAATGCAGCGATAGATGCCGTTGGCGCGGTCGGTCAGCTTGAAGATGTGCGTCAGCCCCTGCTCAATGGTGGTGATGCAGCGGGGATTCTTGCAGGCGATCACGCCCACGAGGCGGTCGGGCAGCTGCAAGTGGCGCTTCTCGACGGTTTCGCCGTCGCGGATGATGTTCACCGTGCAGTCCGGCGCGAGATAGCCGAGCACGTCATAGTTCAGGTCGAGCACCTCGTCGAGCTTGATGATGTCCTTGCGTCCGAGCTTTTCGCTGACGACGTTTTTGAGGATTGCCACCGAACAGTCGACGCGGTCGAGCTTGAGATAGTGGTAGATTTCCAGCGACCGTCCCGCGGGGATGTGGTCGATGACGATGCCGTTCTTGATCGAATCAATGGTCATTCATTCCACCTCCAGCAGCTTGAGGATCAGCGCCATGCGGATGAACTTGCCGTTGAGCGCCTGACGGAAGTAGCAGGCGCGCGGGTCGTCGGCCACCGTGACGGCGATCTCGTTCACGCGCGGCAGCGGGTGCAGGATGGACAGGTCGCGCTTTGCTGTGCGCAGCTTGTCGGGCGTGAGGATGTAGCTGTTCTTCAGGCGCAGGTATTCCTCTTCGTTGAAGAAGCGCTCGCGCTGCACGCGCGTCATGTAGAGGATGTCCAGCTCGGGCATGACGGCTTCGAGGTCGGTCGTCTGCACGTATTCGAGGTTCTTCTGCTTGAGCACGTCCTTGATGTAGCTGGGCACCTTCAGCTCCTCCGGCGAGATCAGCACGAAGCGGATGTCCGGATAGCGCGACAGCGCCGAGATCAGCGAGTGCACCGTGCGCCCGAACTTCAGGTCGCCGCAGAAGCCGACGGTCAGGCGGTCCAGACGGCCCTTCTCGCGCCAGATGGTCAGCAGGTCGGTCAGCGTCTGCGTGGGGTGGTTGTGACCGCCGTCGCCGGCGTTGATGATGGGTACCGGCGATTTCATCGCCGCGACCATCGGCGCGCCCTCCTTGAAGTGGCGCATGGCGATGATGTCCGCGTAGCAGGCGACGACGCGCACCGTGTCGGACACGCTTTCACCCTTGGAAGAGGAGCTGTTCGCCGCGTCGGAAAAGCCGATCACGTGTCCGCCCAGCTCGTACATCGCCGCCTCAAAGCTCAGGCGTGTGCGGGTGGATGGCTCGAAGAACAGCGTCGCCAGCTTCTTGCCCGCGCACAGGTGGGCATAGTCGGCGGGATGGGCGATGATGTCGCACGCCCTGGCGATCAGACCGTCGATCTCCGCGGGCGTCAGGTCGAGGATATCGATCAGATGTCTCGGTCCGTTCATTTTGCGCCTCCGATCCAGCTCTCGTCCGAGGGGTTGTCGCGGAAGGCGATCAGCCGGCGGATATCATCGGGCTGGATGTAGCCCTCCTGCGCGGCGGCCTCCGCCATGGCGTCGAAGTCGGTCAGCGAGACGTTCTTGACGTTTGCCGCGGCGAGGCGCTCCAGCCCCTTCTTCATGCCGTAGGTGAAGATCGAGGCGATGCCCAGCACCTGCGCGCCCGCGTCGCGCAGCACGTTGACGACCTCGAGAACGCTGCCGCCGGTGGAAATCAGGTCTTCGACGACGACGACCTTCTGCCCCGGGAGCAGTCGGCCCTCGATCTGGTTCTTGCGTCCGTGATCCTTGGCGCCGGGGCGGACGTAGCCCATGGGCAGGTTCCTCAGGTGACCGACGATCGCCGCATGGGGGAT
>CALVPU010000221.1 GCA_944353735.1 uncultured Eubacteriales bacterium
GTTCATAGGCCCACTTGGCGTTTTCAAAGGCGATGGGCTGGATGCCCTCCACGATCTTGTAAGCGTCGACGCCCTTGGCGTTGTTGTAAGCCTTCAGCTCCTCAAAGTCCTTGAAGCCGTACTTGTCCAGAACGGGCTGGAGCTGGGGCATGCGCCTTTCGTATCCTTCAAACAGAGCCATTATGCACACCTCCTATTACTGCTTGCGCGGGTCGATCCACTTGACGGCGCCGTCCTCGGCCTTGAAGCGACCGTAGGTGCCGATGTTCTTCTCATAGGCCTCGTTGGGGGACATGCCCTTCTTGATGGCGTCCATCATCTTGCCCAGTGAGAGGAACTTGTAGCCGCAGACCTGATCGTCCTTGTCCAGCGCCATCTCCAGCACATAGCCTTCCGCCATTTCCAGATAGCGGGTGCCCTTCGCCTTGGTGCCGAACATGGTGCCTACCTGAGAGCGCAGGCCCTTGCCGAGGTCCTCAAGGCCGGCGCCGATCACGAGGCCGTCGTCCGAGAACGCCGATTGCGTGCGACCGTACACGACCTGCAAAAACAGCTCGCGCATGGCGGTGTTGATGGCGTCGCACACCAAGTCGGTGTTCAGCGCCTCGAGGATGGTCTTGCCGGGCAGGATCTCGCTCGCCATCGCGGCGGAGTGGGTCATGCCGGAGCAGCCCAGCGTCTCCACCAGAGCTTCCTCAATGATGCCGTTCTTGATGTTCAGCGACAGCTTGCATGCGCCCTGCTGCGGCGCGCACCAGCCCACGCCATGGGTGAAGCCGGAAATATCCTTGATTTCCTTGGCCTGAACCCACTTGCCCTCTTCCGGAATCGGCGCGGGGCCGTGGTTCGGACCCTTGGCGACGCATACCATTTCCTCAACTTCGCGGGAATATTGCATGGTTCTTCCTCCTTCTCATCGGTTCCATGGATGATGTTCCAAATGTGCGTCCGGAAGATGTATGGACGCATCCAATTCATTATAGCACACGCAGATTTATATGTGTGCGCATTTTATGTTATATCCACCATAAGGACGCGGCGAAAGCCCACGCGCCGGCGTCTGTCCCTGCCGCCGCAAGCAAAAGGCGTCCGAAACGAAAAGCCGTTTCGGACGCCGTCCGTTCAGGAAAACGCAACCGTTGCACTGTCCGGACCGAGCGCTTCGGCGAGGCCTTCGGGATCGTTGATCCGTCCCAGCGGCGTGTAGACATAGGTCGTGGAAAAGCTCTCGTAGAACAGAACCACACAGTCTCCACCGAACAGCATCAGGTCGCCTGCATGGATCTGTCCGACGCGCTGCGCCGCGGCGGGCAGCGTCCCGCTGAGATAGAAGTACTTTTCGTTGCCGTTGAGTTCGCGCATGGAGAGCGTCATGGGCAGGCGTGCTGCGAATGCGCGCGCCGCGTCGCTGTCCGCCAGCGTAGCGGTAAAGGCGCGTCCGTTGACTTCGATGGAAATCATTCGTTCAGCCTCCTCGTCGATGGGCGCTGCGCCTGCCCCAGTTTCCTATTCGGCGGCGCTTTCCGAGACCTCGGTTTCAGCGGTTTCGGCGGCTTCGGTCTCGGTGGTTTCGCTTTCGGCGGTCTGCGCGGCGTCCGCGCCGGAGATGTCGCTGCCGAAGTACTTCTCGGACAGCGCGCTCAGCGTGCCGTCGGCGCGCAGCTCCTCGATTGCCTGATTGACGGCGGCGAGCAGCGAGGCGCTGTCGTCGCCCTTGCGCACGGGAATGGCGACTTCAGAGGCATCGTCGGTGAGGGCGACGATCTTGATGTCGGCGTCCGGATGCACGCGCAGGTAGTCGTACACGGAGACCTCGGCGTTGAGCGTGGCATCCGCGCGACCGGAGAGCACCATTTCCATCGTCTGGTCCAGCGTGTCGACGCCGATCGCCTCCGCGCCGTAGCTTTCCGCCAGCGTCATGTAGGTGCTGGCGATGGAGTTGGCGGTGCGCTTGCCGGCAAGGTCCTCAAAGGAGGCGATGTCGGCGTTGTCGCCGCGGACGACCAGCGCCGTGCGAATGTAGCCGTAGGGGACGGAGAAGTCGTACGTCTGGGCGCGCTCCTCGGTCACCTCGACGCCGTTGGCGGCGAGATCAAAGCGCCCGGCGCTCAGACCGGCGAAGATGCCGTCCCAGGCGGTCTCGGCAAACGTCGCCGTGACGCCGAGCTTGGCGGCGATGGCCTGCGCGACCTCGACGTCGTAGCCGACGAGCGCGCCGTCCTCGTCGTGGTAGGTCCACGGCGCCCACGTGCCCTCGGTTGCGACGGTTATTTCGCCGCTCGACTGGATGCGGGCGAGCTGGTCGGGTTCTTCGGCGAACGCCGCCGCGCTGAGCGCGAGCAGCAACGCCATGAGGATGGATGCGATCTTCTTGCTCATTTGGATGACTTCCTTTCTAAAATGTTTGCATCTTGGTGGAATGGCGGATCGTCCGGCGCGGCGGCAATGTGGGGAAGCCGCGGCGCGAAGTCAGTCGGCGCCCATGTCGGCGCGCGCGCCGAAAGTGCGCAGGAACGCCCGCGTCCGCGCTTCGCGGGGATGGTCAAAGAATTCCCGCGCCGGCGCGGCTTCGACCACGACGCCGTTTTCCATAAAGACGACGCGGTTGGAGACGTTGCGGGCGAAGCTCATCTCGTGGGTCACGACGAGCATCGTCATGCCCTCGTCCGCCAGCTGGCGCATCACGGCGAGCACTTCGCCGGTCAGCTCCGGGTCGAGCGCGGATGTCGGCTCGTCGAAGTAGATGATTTCCGGATCGGTCGCCAGCGCGCGGGCGATGGCGACGCGCTGCTGCTGTCCACCGGAGAGCTGGCTGGGGTAGGCGTCGCGCCGGTCCGCCATGCCGACCTTTTCGAGCATGCGCATGCCGGTCTCTTCGGCGCGCGCCCGCGGCACCTTGCGCGCCACGATCAGCCCTTCGGTGACGTTCTGCAGCGCGGTTTTGTTGCGAAACAGGTTGTAGCTCTGGAACACGAACGCCGTCTTGCGGCGGATGCGGGCGATGTCGCGCTTGGCGACGTGCCCGAAGCGGAACGTCTCGCCGTCGAACGTCATTTCGCCGCCATCGGCGGTTTCCAGAAAGTTGAGGCAGCGGAGCAGCGTCGTCTTGCCCGAACCGCTGGGGCCGACGATGGCGACCACGTCGCCCTTGGCGACCGTCAGGCTGACGTCGCGGAGTACCGGCGTGCCGCCGAACGACTTTTGAATGCTGCGCACTTCCAGCATGGGTCCTCACTCCTTCTGCGCGCCGTAGCTGGACAGGCGCTTTTCGCCCACGCGCTGCAATTTGGTCAGCACCGTGGAAAACAGCAGGTAGATCACGCCGACGACGCAGTACAGCGGCAGCGTCTCGTACGTGCGGGAGATGATCTGGCGCGTGGTCATCAGCATCTCCGTGACGGTGATGTTCGATGCCAGCGAGGTGTCCTTGACCATGGCGATGAGCGAGTTGCTCAGCGGCGGGAACGCCGTGCGAAACGCCTGCGGCAGCACGATGCGCCGCATGATCTGCAGGCACGACATGCCCACGCAGCGCCCCGCCTCAATCTGTCCGACCGGCACCGCTTCCAGCGCCGCGCGCATCGTCTCGGCGCAATAGGCGTCCTCGTTGATGGAGAACACGATTACCGCCGCCGGAAACGGATCGAACACGATGCCGATGTCCGGCAGCCCGTAGAACACCAGAAACAGCTGCACCAGCAGCGGCGTGCCGCGGATGACCCAAATGTAAAAGCGCGCGACCTGCTTCAGCCCCTGAATGTTGGCGAACTGAAACAGCGCCACGACCACCGCGATGACCATCGCCAGCGCGAAGGAGATCACCGTCAGCGGAATCGTCATCGTCAACCCGGGAATGAGGATCTGCCAGAACGAGTCCGTGAGCAGTTCCCACAGCCGTTCATTCATCCTTGCTTTCCGCCTCCTTTGTCTGCCCGTCCTTGAGCTTGTAGAGCAGATAGTCCAGACAGTCAATTTTTTCCTGACAGCTGTGCAGCTCGCCGAGCAGCGCCTTGCGGTGCTTGCCGAGCAGGCGAATCTGCTCCTTGCGCACCGGCGGACAGTCGCCCCCGCGTTGTTCGAGCTCGCAGTAGCAGCGCACGGTATCGTCGTCGCAGCCCGCGTCCGCCAGATTCTGGATCGTCGAGCGATCCGGTCCTTTCGGCTCCATACCCTTTCCCTCCTACGGCAGACAGTATACGCTCTGCCGGTTCAAATGTCAAATCGTTGTTTTGCATATTGACTGATGCTTTACAGGCATAGGAAAGTGTGATAATATGGGAATAAGACAGGGGGAAGGGGAGATGCGCGTGGATGTGCGCGTGCTGCGATATTTTCTGACCGTCGCCCGCGAGGCGAGCTTTTCCCGCGCGGCGGACGCGCTGTACCTGAGCCAGCCGACCCTCTCGCGGCAGATTCGCGACCTCGAGGAGGAACTGGGCGCGACGCTGTTCGTGCGCACCAACCGCAGCGTGACGCTGACGCGCGACGGCATGCGTCTCAAGCGCCGCGCGCAGGAGATCGTCGATCTGATGGAGCGCACGCGCGAGGAATTCGAAAACCCCGACGACGAGATCGCCGGCGACGTCTGCATCGGCAGCGGCGAGACGCACATCATGCGCGCACTGGCGCGCATCGCCATCGCCGTGCGCCAGGAGCATCCCGGCATTCGCTACAACCTCTTCAGCGGCAACGCCGACGACGTGATCGAGCGGCTGGAGAAGGGACTGCTGGATTTCGGCGTGGTCATCGAGCCGGCGGACGTACACCGCTACGATTCGCTGACGATTCCCGGAACCGATACGTGGGGGCTGCTGATGCCCGCGGACCACCCGCTGGCGTCGCACGAGGTCATCCAGCCCGGAGATTTGCTGAACGTTCCGCTGCTGATCTCGCGGCAGTCAATGGTCGACGGCGACCTTACACGCTGGCTCGGGCAGGCGTTCGAGCGTCTGGACATCGCCGCGACGTATAATCTCGTGTACAACGCGGCAATCATGGTCGAGCAGGGGATGGGCTGCGCGCTGACGCTGGACCATCTGGTCGACACGATGGAGCCGAACGGGCTGTGCTTTCGACCGCTGCAGCCCAAGGTTGAGGTCGGACTGAATCTGATCTGGAAAAAGTATCAGGTGTTTTCGCCCGCCGCGGAGGCGTTTTTGCGCGGCGTGCAGTCGGCTTTTGCGCAAAACGGGTGAATTATGGGCGTTTGCGCACAATTTTATCACAAAAGGGCTTGCATTTTGTGCCGCGCCGTGCTACAATAGCCCATGTGAATTTTCATGGGGAGGTGAGTATCTTGCCGAACATCAAGTCTGCCATCAAGCGCGTGAAGGTGAACCGCAAGAAGAACCTGCGCAATCGCATGATCAAGTCTGCGATGAAGACTCAGATCAAGAAGTTTGAAACCGCCGTTTCCGCGAACGAGGCCGATGTCAAGCTGCTCAGCGCGACTCAGGGCGCGGTTGACA
>CALVPU010000222.1 GCA_944353735.1 uncultured Eubacteriales bacterium
CACTCAGTACCATTTGAAGATTCCAAAGACCGTTCTTTTTAATTTCTTCACAACAGTCCAATGAACCCAGAACATGAAAAGCTAAAATTCTAAGTTGCGAAATGTCGATGGTTTGTATTCTTTGGATGTTTCTCTCCCCAAAAAATTCAAAATTACTTTCACTTTCTATCGCAAATTCTGTTATGAACTCATCTGGCGTCATATTCAAGCAATCCAGAATAAATCTGTATGCTGAATCACATGTTCTTAAATCAAAAAACATCCTATTTAATTTCCCCTCCTGACATCTATCTCACAGCCACAACTTTCCGACATCTAACTCGGCTACTCAACATAGTGGCATCTATCTTGGTAACTCAACTTTCACACTTTTCGACCCGATCTGTCCTTGGATAAGTTACCGAGAAGTGTTTTGCCTGCCCGACGCCAAATATGCTCGATCACCCAGAACCACTGTATTACAGGGCTTTCGCGGTTATTTTCCTTCCACTCTTGACATCAAGCAGACCGTCTCAACATGCCCAGTCCAGGGGAACATGTCCACCGGCTGCGCCCAATTGAAGCGGTAACCGCCATCGGAGAGGATGCGGACGTCGCGGGCGAGGGTCGCGGGGTCGCAGGAGACGTAGACGATGCGCGGCGGCGCGGCGCAGAGCAGCGCCCGCAGCAGTTTTTCGTCGGCGCCCTTGCGGGGCGGGTCGAGGATGACGGCGTCGAAGCGCTCGCCCTGAGCGACGCGGCGGGGGATCTCTTCGGCGGCGTCGGCGCAGACGAAGCGTGCGCGATCGGACAAGCCGTTGCGCCGCGCGTTTTGGCAGGCGTCGGCGATCGCCGGCGCGACGATTTCCACGCCGAGCACGTCGTGCGCCCTGCGCGCCGCAGCGAGAGCGATCGTGCCCACGCCGCAATAGGCGTCAAGCACGCGCAGGATGCGTGCACCGCCGGGCTCCGGCATTGTGCAGGATGGTTGAGTGGCGGGCGGATAACCTGCGGAAACGCGCGGGCGGGCGGATTCGCTGGAGAGGAAGTGCGCGCCTGAACCGGGAGTGCCGCTGTGGGACGAATCCGCCGCGGCGGACGCGCATGCTGCGGAGGCGGCGGGTTCGCCTGTGGAAACGTGTGGGTAAACAGATTCAGCGGAGAAGAACTGCGCGCCTGAACCGGGAGCACCGCTGTGGGACGAATCTGCCGCGGTGGACGCGCATGCTGCGGGGTCAGCGGGTTCGCCTGAATAAACGTGTGGGTAAACAGATTCGCGGGAGAGGAAGTGCGCGCCTGAACCGGGAGTGCCGCTGTGGAACGAATCCGCCGCGGCGGACGCGCATGCTGCGGGGTCAGCCGCGCCTGCGCATTGCGCCGCATCGCGGGGTGGAGCTGCCGGTTCCGGGTCGGGGATGCGCGTGCCTTCGCGCTGCGGCAGTCCGGCGGCGTCGAGGGCGATTTCATAGAGGCGTTCCGCCTGTTCGGCGTTGACCTGAAAGAATGACTGTGGCGAGAGCGCGAACGTCAGACCGCACAGCTCGTCGTCGAGCGTGCGCGCGCCCCAGAGGTGAACGCAGCGACCGTCGAGCGCGTGCGCCGGCCGGCGGTTCTGCAACAGGAAATAGACCGAGACCAGTTCCGGCAGCGCGCGGCGCATCTCCGGCACCAGCGCGCGCACGGCGGGTTCGACCGGCGCGTCGGCGCAGAGCACCGCCATCAGCGCGCCGGCGCGGTTGACGCGCGTGACGAGGTTCGTCAGGTGGGCGGCACAGGCAAGGCCGTCCAGCCGTCCAGCGAGCCAGCGCAGCGCGCGCACAGCGGCGGGCTTTTGCAGCGGGCAGTCGTCCAGCGGCACGACGGCGCGGCTGCCGGCGGCGTGCGCGCCCACGACCAGGCGCCCTGCGGCGTCGCGACCGACGGGAAACTCCGCCTTGTTGCGCGTGCGGTCGGGCGCGCCGCAGCCGATGGTGGGACGGACCTCGGGCGCGTCGATGCCGCCGATGCGCGCGAGCGCGTCGCGGACGCGGCGGCGCTTTTGCGCCAGCGACGCCGCATAGGTCATGTGGCGCGCCTGACAGCCGCCGCAGACGCCGTAGTGCGGACAGTCCGGCGCGCGCCGGTCCGGCGACGGCTCGAGCACCTCGACCAGCCGCGCCTCACAGTAGCGCTTGGCGCTGCGCACGATCGCCGCGCGCACGCGCTCGCCGGGCAGAGCGCCCGGCACAAAGACCGCGCGCCCGTCGGGCAGCCGCCCCACGCCCTGAAGCTCGGAGCCGCTGCCGGTAATGCAGATCTCTTCGATGTGATTCGCCATTCGCCCGATTTCCCTTCGATTGCCGAGTCTTGCCGCGGCGCTCGCCTGTTCCGGCGCGCCCGCCATGGCGGTCAGTTGCCGATGACCGCCATGACGTCCACGAGGTCCGCCAGCCCGCTGTCGGCGGCGTGCTCGCCGTTCTGGACGTCGGCAAACGGCACCTCGATCAGCTTCGTGCCGCGCACGCCCACCGCCAGACCGCCGCGGTCGTCGGCGAGCAGGTTGGCGGCGTGCGCGCCCAGCTGCGTGGCGAGCAGGCGGTCGCGGGCGGACGGGCTGCCGCCGCGCTGGATGTAGCCCAGCACGGTCGAGCGCGTCTCGTGACCGGAGAGCGCCTCGATGATCATGGCGACCTGCGAGCTGGTGATGAGGTTGTGGTGGGGGACGATGTCGTGAAGCTGCTCGTGCTCGGCGCAGAGCTTCTCCAGATCGGTGGTCAGCGAGCTGAGCGCGCCCTCGGCGAACACGATGATCATGCTGCGCTTGCCGCGCAGCACGCCCCACTTGACGCGCTCGGCGACGTCGACGATGTCCCACGGGATTTCCGGGATCATGCAGATCTCGGCGCCGCAGGTCAGCGCGGTGTGCAGCGCGATGTCGCCGCAGTTGCGGCCCATGACGGTCAGCATGCTGGCGCGCTCATGGGAATCGCTCGTCTCGCGGATCTTGTTCAGGCACTCGCAGGCGGTGTTCAGCGCCGTGTCGAAACCGATGGTGTAGTCGGTATAGGCGAGGTCGTTGTCGATCGTGCCGGGCACGCCGACGCACGGCAGCCCCAGCTCCGTCAGCGCGGCGGCGCCCTTGTAGGTGCCGTCGCCGCCGATGCAGACCAAGCCCTCGATGCCCAGCGCGCGCAGGTTGTTGACCGCCTCGCGCTGCACCTCGGGATTGAGGAAGTCGAGGCAGCGCGCGGTGCGCAGGAACGTGCCGCCGCGGTGAATCTTGTCCGACACGCTGCGGGTGGTCATGATCTCAAAGTCGTCCACCTGATTTTGGCTGCGCATCAGCACGCCGTTATAGCCGCGCTTGAAGCCGACCACGGACATGTCGCGGTGCAGCGCGGTGCGGACGACGGAACGGATCGCCGCGTTCATGCCCGGCGCGTCGCCGCCGGAGGTCAGTACGCCGATTCTCTTCATGGTTCTCTCTCCTTTGCGTGATAAAGGCCGACCGGCTAGTGCAGGTTGTTTTCCAGCAGGCAGGCGCGCGCCTCGCGCGCCTCGGAGCGCGGCACGACGAGCTCAAACGTGCCGCCCGGGCGCGGCGCGTTTCCCGCCGCCCGCCGCCGCACGAGGAAGCCCTCGCGCTCGAGCAGGCGCTGCGCGCCGTCGAGCCGCGCGGCGTCGGCGGTGATGAAGATCACGCGCCAGATGGATTCGTCGCTGCGCAAGTGTCGCGCCTCCCTTCGCCTTCCTACCAATTATACTCGCGCAATGTTGCCGCTGTCAATTGCAATCCGTCAAATCTATCAAAATGCGCGCACAAGCGGTTGCGGCAGGCGCTTTGGAGCCGCGCGGGAGCGGGAAACGGCGAAAGCGGGCGCGCTTTGCGCGCGGCGCCGCGTTAAGATTGCATCAAAACGCCGTCTG
>CALVPU010000223.1 GCA_944353735.1 uncultured Eubacteriales bacterium
GACCGTATTGCCCAGCACCTGCATGTGGTCCAGACCGATGTTGACGATGACCGCCGCTTCGGGCGCGTCGATGACGTTGGTGGAGTCGAACTCGCCGCCCAGCCCGACCTCGAGCACGACGATGTCGCACTCGTGGCGGGCGAAGTACTCCATGGCGATGCAGGTGACCAACTCGAACTCGGTCGGGTGTTCCTCGAGCGCGTCCGCCAGCGGCTGGACGCGGGTGGTGATCTGCGCGAGCTCATCGTCGCCGATCGGCACGTTGTCGATCTGCATCCGCTCATTGAAGCGGATGATGTACGGCGAGGTGTACAGCCCCGTGCGGTAGCCCGCCGCGTGCAGGACGCTCGCCAGCATGGCGGCGGTGGAACCCTTGCCGTTGGTGCCGGCAATGTGGACGAATTTCAGCTTCTTTTCCGGGTTGCCCATGCGCGCGAGCAGCGCGCGGGTGCGGTCGAGTCCGGGCACGGAGCCCATCCACGACACGCTGTGAATGTATTTCAGCGCTTCGGTGACGTTCAATGAAGATCCTCTTCTCAAATGGTCGGCATGGTCCTGTGGGGAATGGTCAGGCGGCTCTGGGGCGGGCGATGCGGCGCAGCAGCGACACCGTGCGCGGCGCGACGATCGTGTACACGGTGCACATGATCAGCGAGTTGACGAACCGCAGCGCGATGACCGCCGCGGTCAGCCCCGAGGGATAGCCCCAGAACTGCGCGTCGATGTAGAGCACGACGGTCGTGAACAGCGCCGTGATCAGCCCGGAGGCGAACACGATGCGCCCCGTCTGTCCCAGCGACAGCTGCATGCTATGGCGCTGGGCGTACAGCCCCGCGAGCAGCGCGTGCAGCACCGGCGGCAGCATCCACAAGAGGGTCGTGGGACCAAAGCCGTAGAACAGCAGCTGGTACAGGCACTCGCCGATGCCGGCGACGAACACGCCGTCCGCCGCGCCGAACAGCAGCGCCGCGACCAGCAGCGGGAACGAGGCGAACGACAGCTTGATCTGATCGCCCCAGATGTAGATGGAAAAAAGGCTCAGCACAACGTGCAGCGCGATGAACACGGCGTTCATCGCCACGCGCTGCGCGCCCAGCGGACGCCTGCCGTTGGAATGGAACATAAAAAAACCTCCTGAATTGTCTTGAGGAGGAGGTTAAGCGGGTCCATGCGCAATGGACCAGGGGCGGACGCCGGACGGCGCCGCCGTGCTGTAGCAGCGGATGCGAGCATGGCACCGCGGGGCGCATAGACCCCTTCGCCCGGCGGCAACCTCCCATCCGCCGGTACTTGACGCGCCATTCCTACTCCATACAGCGATTGAGCCCGGTTCCAGCCCGCGCGAATTGATGGAGAACTGCATCGTTTCCCCCACCGGCAGGCACCTTGTCCATCATCCCTCCCTGATGCGACCATTATACCCCGTTTCGCACGGATTTGCAAGCGCTTGGGCAAACTTTGACGGGAATTTGCCGCGGGCGCGCGAAGAGCAGAAAATTTGCGCAAACGTATTGAATTTTGGCAAAAACAGAGTTATAATAGGGACACTACAGAGTAGGGTCCTCTTCGTTAAGTGCCGCCAAAATGGGGAGTTGTCTGGCGGACGAAGGCAAATGCCGCGGTTGGGGGTCCGCACCCGCTGAACAACATAATGGAGAAATACATTCGGCCTCCTTATGCAGCAAGTGTTTGCTCTGGAAGGAGGTTTTGTCATGTCCACACAGCCGATGGCGCGTTCCAACAGCGCGCTGTATCCCCATCCCTTTTCCAAGGCCTACTGGAAGCAGGCGGCGGGCGAATTCCGCAAGACGAACGTGCTCGTGTTTGCCGCGCTGATGATCGCCCTGCGCGTGGCGCTCAAGCCGCTGAGCATTCCCGTCGGGCTGGAGCTGCGCATCAACACGGCGTTTTTCATCAATGCCTTCGGCGCGATGGTGTTTGGCCCCGTGGTGGCGATCGTCGCCGGCGGCATCACGGACGTGCTTGGCTGCATGCTGTTCCCGTCGGGACCGTACTTTTTGCCGTTTATCCTCACCGAGATCGCCGGTTCGGTGATCTTCGCGCTGTGCTTTTACCGCACGGAGGTGACGGCGGGGCGCGTGATCCTCTCGCGCTTCTGCATCGACTTCTTCGTCAACATCGTCATGACCACGCCGCTGATGGTTTGGTACTACGACATTTTCTACGGTCGCTATTACGCCATCTTCGACATGGCGCGCATCGCCAAGAATCTGGCGATGTTCCCGCTCGAGTCGGTGCTGCTGATCCTGTTCCTGCGCGCGGTGATCCCGCCGGCGCAGCGGCTGGGATACGTCCACAGCGGCGTGGAGAAGCTGCGCTTTACGCGGCGCAACGTCGCCGTGCTCGTCGCGCTGGCGGTGGTCGGCGTGCTGGCGGTGGCGGGCTATTCGCTGTACAGCTACAACAACACCTCGCTCAGCGCCAGCTACACCGACGAGGAGCGTCTGGAGCGGAACATGTCGATGAACGACATCGTGCGCGAGCGTCATCCCGAATGGACGGATGAGACGGTGTCGGTCATCGAGCGCGCGATGCCGCACTTCGGCGTGCCGGACGTCGTGTACACGGTGGCGGTCTACGCCGTGGACGAGGCGCAGTTGGAGGCGAACGCCGCCGAGGCGCTGGAGAAGGACCCGGCGTCCACGTACGGCATGGAGACGCTCAACGGCTATTCCAAATCGGAAGCGCGCGGCGACGACGCGCTGGTCAGCCTCGGCATGGCGACGATCGTCGTCGACAGCGGCAGCGGCGAGGTCGTGTCCTACGAAGACGACATCGCGCCGTGACCGGCAAAAGCGAAGGCGGGGCTTGATGCAAAGCCCCGCCTTCGGCGTGCGGTCACTTCATATATTTATCGACGGCGCGGCAGAGGTCGTCGATCGCCTGCTGGTCGCCCTCCTGCGCCGCCTCGACGATGCAGTGGCGCAGATGGTCCTGCAGGATGACCTTGCCGGTGTTGTCGATCGCCTGCCGCACGGCGGCGATCTGGATCAGCACCTCGGAGCAGTCGCGCCCCTCTTCGACCATGCGCTTGACCGACTGCAGGTGCCCGATGGCGCGCGAGAGGCGGTTGAGCACAGCCTTGGTGTTCTCGTGGGTGTGGGTGTGCCGGCTGTGCCCGTGGGCGTGGGGGATACCGGCGGCGTGCAGCGCGGCGTGCGCCGCATCGTCCGGCGCGGCGCTCTGCGCTTCCGGGGAGAATTCCAGCATTTCATCGTTCATTCGGCTTCACCTCAGCCCCCATTTTACGACGCGGTGTGTCAAAATGCAACGCGCCGGCGGCGAGAATGCGTTAAATTGCGAAGAAATTTTACCGGCAGGATCCCCGGGGGAGGCTTGCAAACGGTTAAATTTTGCGCTAAATTGTTTCTGCAGGGCGCTGCGCGGGTACATCTGCTGCGGGCGCTTTGACAAACGCGCCGCGCCGTTGTATAATGAATTCGGCTAGGACCCGGAAGGAGTGCATTCGCATGGAGAACGAACGCCACGATCACGAATATATGCACGCGCACAACATCCCGCACGACCATGACCATGCGCACGACCACGCGCACTGCCCGTCGGACGGCGCGCACTGCCACGCCGGCTGTGCCGGCTGCTCGGGCGACCCCAAGGCGGAGCTGGCGGCGCTGATGAAGTACATGGTCAACCACAATGCCGCCCACGCCAACGAGCTCGCCGGTCTGGCGGGGAAGCTCAAGGAGATGGGCGACAACACCGGCTACGAGCAGGTCATGGCCGCCGTCTCGGACTTCGAGAAGGGCAACATGCGCCTGTCGGCGGTGCTGGCGGCAATGAACGTCCCCCAGAAGTGAGGGAAGAAAGGAGGCGGTCGGCATGTGCCTTTCCACCGTCTATCGCGGCTCGAAGCAGCCGGAGAATGAGATTCTCAAGAACGTCATGCTCATCGAGTGCAGCAATGGCGTCGTCACGCTGACGGACATCATGGGCTGGGAAGAGAAGGTCCCCGGCGAAGTCGTCTCGGCGGACCTGACGGGCGGCACCGTCGTCGTCGGTCCGCGCAGCTGAACGGACAGGGGCGGTCGGGCGCGGGTTTGCCCGACCGCCCCTTTGCGCGGCTGGACGCGCCGCGCGGAAAGGAGGCGCACATGGCGCAGTACGAGGTCGTTCGGGAAATCCAGAACGAGTGCGCGAACAACCAGATGCGCGACGTGTTCTTCGACGAGGTCGAGACCAGCGACCCCGCGGCGTACGTCCGCGCGCTGCTCGGCGCGCAGAAGGATCTGGCGCTGACCGTCGAGGAGGACGCTTCCGGCGAGATCACTGTGTTCGCCGATTGTTCCGGAATGGTGCAGAAATTTGTATTTACCCGAATTTAAGCCCAATTTTGACATTCGGGCTTGCACTTATCGCCGGTTTGTGGTAAGATAAAGTATGTGTTATGGCGCGGCAGTGCAACGCTTGCGGCGCCCCGCAGTACCTGAACACAGTAGGAGGAGAATTACAATGACTGTTGCAGAAATCCTGAAGAACCGCATGGCCTTTTCCTTTGAGGTCTTCCCGCCCAAGACGGATGCCGGCATGGAGAAGCTCTGCGGCGAGGGCGGCGTCCTCGATCACCTCTACGAGCTGAATCCGGACTACATCTCCTGCACCTACGGCGCTGGCGGAACGAACGTCGGCAAGAACCTCGAAGTGCTCGACAAGATCCAGAAGGATGGCAAGTGCATCCCGGTGACCCACTTCACCTGCGTGGCGAACACCAAGGAGGGCATGAAGGAGCAGCTGGACAACTACCTCGCCCATGGCATCAACCACATGCTCGCCCTGCGCGGCGACATCCCCTTCGGCTGGACGGGCACCAACGGCGACCTGCACTACGCCACCGAGCTGGTGAAGTTCGTCCGCAAGGAGTACGGCGACAAGTTCACCATCGCCGTCGCGGGTTCTCCGGAAGGCCACATCGCCTGCCGCAGCATTGAAGCGGACATCTCCTTCCTGAAGCAGAAGCAGGACGAGGGCGCCGACTACATCATGACCCAGCTGTGCTGGGACATGGACCAGTTCCGCTGGTGGATGGACGCCATCCGCGCCGCGGGCATCTGGCTGCCGGTCGACGTCGGCATCATGCCGGTGCTCGACGCCGCCGCGACGATCAACATGGCGCTGTCCCGCAACGGCTGCGTCATGCCGCGCGCGCTGGCGGAGATCATCTCCAAGCACTGGATCTTCCCGAATCCCTTCGCGCCCAATGAGAGCGAAGAGTCCATCGCGAAGAAGAAGGCCGAGTTCAAGGAAGCGGGTCTGGAGTACACCATCCGCCTGATCGACGAGTACCGCGTCTGCGGCATCGACGGCATCCACCTCTACGCGCTGAACAAGTACGAGGACGTCACGCGTCTGGTCAAGGAATCCGGCATCATGGACTACATCGGCTGATTCGCAATCAGCGAGCCCGGCGGGCGGCTTTCGAGCCGGCCGCCGTCGGCGCGGATTGCGGAAGCTGCATTTCGCGCGCTTTGCGGCGTGGATTCGGGGATTCGCGCCGCCGCGCGCGGGCGACTGCGCGAACGCAAGCGTTCGCTTCCGACGCGGGAAGGGCCGCCGGCGGGGCGCGGCGTTGGCTGCGCGCGCCTCGCGGACGAGGCGCATGCCCTTCAACAGGCGATTGAGATTAGACTAGGGGGATTACGATTATGGCTTTCACTCCGAAGAAGCAGGCTTTCAACGCGAAGATCAATGCCGTCACCCTCGGAACGGGCGAGAAGAGCATTGTCATCGGCGGCGAAAACGTCCTGCCGTTCTATACCTTTGACGCGCCCATGGAGAACAGCCCGAAGATCGCGGTGGAGATCCGCGATACCGGCATGGAGGGCGAGACGCTGCCCGGCATGCTCGCGTTCTACGAGGGCTGCAAGACGGCGGTCGACATGGCGAAGAAGGCCGAGACGATGCCCGGCGCCTCCGCCATCTGCCTGCATTTCGAGAGCGCGGACCCCAACGGCGCGAACAAGTCCGTCGAGGAGTGCGTGGAACTGGCGAAGGCGGTCGCCGACGCCACCAGCCTGCCCATCATCGTCATGGGCTGCAAGAACATCGAGAAGGATGCCCAGCTCTTTGGCGCCATCTCCGACGCGCTGCAGGGCAAGAACATTCTGGTGCTTTCCTCCCGTGAAGAGAACTACAAGACCGTCGGCGCGTCCGCGGGCCTGGCGTACAATCAGAAGGTCGGCGCTGAATCCGCCGTGGACATCAACCTCGCCAAGCAGCTCAACGTGCTGCTGACCCAGCTGGGCGTGCCCGCCGCGAGCATCTGCATGAACCTCGGCTCCTCCGCCGCGGGCTACGGCTTCGAATACCTCTCCTCCACGCTCGACCGCGTGAAGGCGGCGGCGCTGGCGCAGAACGACAACATGCTGCAGATGCCCATCGTCACCCCCGTCTCCACCGAGACCTGGGGCGTGAAGGAGGCCATGCTGCCCGAATCCGAGGCGCCGGAATGGGGCCCGGTCGAGGAGCGCGGCATCGAGATGGAAGTGTGCACCGCTTCCGCCTGCCTGGTCGGCGGTTCCAACGTCGTCATCATGAGACATCCCGCTTCCATCGCGACGATCGCCAAGTTCATCGACAGTCTGATGTAAGTGGGGAAGGAGGAAATATACCATGGCACTCAAAGGTCTTGACATTTTTAAGCTGACTCCGAAGAAGAACTGCAAGGAATGCGGCAGCCCCACCTGCATGGCGTTCGCGATGAAGGTCGCGCAGGGCGCGGTGCCGATCGAGAAGTGCCCCTACATGTCTCAGGAGGCGCTTGAGACGCTGTCCGAGGCGACGGCGCCGCTGATGAAGACCATCGAAGTCGGAACCGGCGACAACGCCCACAAGCTCGGCGGCGAGACGGTGCTGTTCCGTCACGAGAAGACCCTCGTCAGCAAGAACCTGTTCGCGGGTCTCGTGCGCTCCGACATGACCGACGCCGAGATCGACGCCAAGATCGCCGACTTCGAGAAGGTCGACTACGAGCGCATCGGCGAGCGCGAATACGTCGAATTCCTCTATGTCGAGTACGCCGGCAACGGCGCGGACAAGTACACGGCGCTGGTGGAGAAGGCCGTCAAGGCCAACCGCGCGCTCGTGCTCGCCTGCGCGGACGCCGAGGTCGCCAAGGCGGCGCTGGCGCTGTGCAAGGACCTCAAGCCGATCCTCAACGGCGCGAACAAGGACAACCTCGAGGCCATGAACGCCGTCGCTACCGAAGCGGGCGTCGTGCTGGGCGTGACCGGCGAGAGCCTGTCCGAGATCTACGACACCGTCAAGGCGCTCGAGGGCAAGGGCAACAAGAAGCTCGTCATCGACGTCACCGGCAAGACGATCAAGGAAACCTATGCCAACGCCGTGCTCGTGCGGCGCACGAACCTCAAGGACGGCGACCGCAGCCTGGGCTATCCGTCCATCGTCAACGTCGCCAAGCTCGCCGAGGGCGATCCCCACATGGAGACCGCGCTGGCGGCGGCGTTCACGCTCAAGTATGGCTCCATCCTCGTCATGGACAAGATGGGCTACGCCGAGGCGCTGGCGCTGTGCGGCCTGCGCCAGAACATCTACACCGACCCGCAGAAGCCGATGAAGGTCGCCCCGGGCATCTACCCGCTCAACGGCGCGGACGAGAATTCGCCCTGCTCGCTGACCGTCGACTTCGCGCTGACCTACTTCCTGGTTTCCGGCGAGTACGAGCGCTCGAAGTGCCCGGTCAACCTGCTCATCAGCGACGCCAGCGGCATGTCCGTGCTGACCGCGTGGGCGGCGGGCAAGTTCTCCGCCGGCACGATCAAGAAGTTCTTCGACGAGTACGACATCGAGAACAAGGTCAAGTCCCGCACCCTGATCATCCCGGGCAAGGTCGCCGTCATGAAGGGCGAGATCGAAGCCAAGCTGCCGGGTTGGAACGTCGTCGTCGGTCCGATGGAGGCTGTCCAGCTGGTCAAGTTCATTCGGGATTTCAAGGGCTGATCTGAATCCATCGCGCGGCGCGCAGTGCGCGCCGCGCCCCTCAGAAACACGTAAAGGAGCGAATAACCATGGCAAAGTTCATCACCATCGGCGAGCGCATCCACTGCATTTCGCCGGCGATCCGCGAAGCAATGGC
>CALVPU010000224.1 GCA_944353735.1 uncultured Eubacteriales bacterium
ACCAGGGCGTGTGCAGGTCGTTGCACTCGTAGTCGGCGTGAAACAGCGTCGGCCTGCCGGCGACACCCGCCGCCATCAGTTCGCGCACGCGGCGCACCGCCTTGCCAAAGCGCATGTGATAGCCCATCTGGGAATACACGCCGCTCCCGGCGACGGCGCGCGCCATCCGCTCGCCGTGCTCGAGGTCGAGCGCCAGCGGCTTTTCGGTGAAGATGTGGATGCCCTTCGCCGCGGCCTTTTCAATCTGACCATCGTGGCGAAACGGCGGCAGGCAGACGAACAGCGCGTCCATCGGCGTTTCCGCGAGCATGCGGTCGAAGTCGTCGTAGACGGGAAAGCAGGTGCCGTGCTCGGCGTTGTAGTCGTTCGCGTGCGCCGCGGGCACGGAGCACAGTGCCGCGATCTCGACATCGTCCATCCTGCGCAGTTCCTCCAGATGCGCCCTGCCCATATTGCCGATGCCGACCACGCCAACGCGAACCCTGTTCATGCGCCCGCCTCCTTTCGGAAATCGACGCCCATCTTGACGCTCAGCGCCGGCTGTTCGACGACAAACTTGCGGTATGCCTCGCCCGCCTGCACAAACGGCACGACGGGGTCGATGACCCGTTCGCAGTCGATCCTGCCCTTGCTGAGCAGGTCCCAGCAGGTGGCGTTGAGGCGGTCCCAGCTCCAGCGCGGATAGTCCGGATTCGGCTCCGAGCAGGCGCGGGAAAAGAACAGCGTGGCGTTGTTCATGTGCGCCTCGTGACCGAGGTCGAAGCCGCCCTTGTCGCGCCCGAACCAGCCGACGATGGCGATGCGCCCCGCGTAGGTGACGCCGCGCAGGCAGGACTGCAGGCCCGGATAGGACCCGGAGGTTTCGATGCACACGTCCGCACCGAAGCCGCCGGTGAGCTGCTTGACGCGCAGGCCGACGTCCTCGCGGGTGGGATCGAGCGCCCAATCCGCGCCGCACGCGCGCGCGATCTCAAGGCGCTTGGCGATGGGGTCGCTGGCGATGACGAGCCGTGCGCCCTGCAGTTTCGCCATCTGCACCGCCATCAGGCCGATGGCGCCGAGACCGCTGACGAAGCAGATGTCGCCGAGGCGCAGGTGGGAATCGCGAATGCCCGACAGCGCAAACTGGCAGGGATCGTAGCACAGCGCCGCCTTCCAGCTCATGCCCTCGGGCATCTTGAGCACGTCGTTGATGACGCCGAGGCCCGGCTGATTGGGAACGTTTACCGGCACCGTCTGCACCTCGCGCAGCGTTCCATAGCCCGCCACGCGGTCGCCGACGGCATAGCCGTCCGCCTCCGCGCCGGCCTCAATGATGCGCCCGACCCACATGTTGCCCGGGCGGAACAGATTTGGGCGTTCGTTCGCGCGCATCTGCGGCGTCTGCGGCAGGAAGCAGCGCGTGGCGTCGTCGTAATAGGTGGGCGTTTCGTCGGATTTGTTGACGAAGCCGTGCAGTTCGGTGCCGTGCTTGGGCGCGGCGTATTCCGTCTGCACGCGGATCTCGTTGGGCTTGAGCGGAGAAAGCGCGTACTCCGCCACCTGCAGCGACCACGGATCGTTGCCGGCGATCTCTCTGGGCATGTTCATCCCTCTATTTGTTCGATCTCACAGGAACCGCCGCAAGACGGGCGGCATCCTCCTCTATTATAAACGCGCGGCGCGCGTTCGTCAATGCGGGCGCGATCATCGGCAAAAAAATGCGCCATTCGCCACAGGAAGGGCAGGAATTGCACCGCGCATTGGCGAAATCAATAATGAAAAAACGGTTGCCGCGCGATGGGTTGCACCGCACCCGTCGCGAAGCGAGGAGGAACGCCATGCCGCTGAAGATCATCCGCGAGAACATCGTCCGCCTGCCGGTGGACGCGATCGTCAACGCCGCCAATCCGGCGCTGCGGGCGGGCGGCGGCGTCTGCGGCGCCATATTCGACGCCGCCGGCAGGGACGCGCTCCAGCGCGCCTGCGATGCCCTCGCGCCCTGCCCCACGGGTCATGCCGTCCTCACACCGGGATTCGATCTGCCCGCCCGCCATGTCATTCACGCGGTCGGTCCCGTGTGGCAGGGCGGCGGGCATGGCGAGGAAGCGCTGCTGCGCGGATGCTATCGCAGCGCGCTGGCGCTCGCCGAGGCGCACGGGCTGCAGTCCGTCGCCTTCCCGCTGATCTCTTCCGGCATCTACGGTTATCCCAAGGCGGAGGCACTGTCCGTGGCGGTCTCGGAGATCTCCGCCTTCCTGATGCACAGCGACCTGCTCGCGTACATCGTCGTCTTTGACCGCAGCGCCTTCCAGCTCTCGCGCAAGCTCTTTGACTCGGTGGCGAGCTACATCGACGACCGCTATGCCGATGTGCATGCGGACGCCGAGCGCGCACGCCGCGCGGCCTTTTGCGCTTCGCAGCAGCCCGCGCCGCCGGGCGCCTCGCCCGCGCTCGAGAACGTGCTCAGCCGCGTCGGCGAGACCTTCTCGGAGCGGCTCCTGCGCCTCATCGACGAGCGCGGCGAGACGGACGCGGCGGTCTACAAGCGCGCGAACATCGACCGCAAGCACTTTTCCAAGATCCGCTCCCATCGCGACTACCGCCCCACGAAGCCCACGGCGCTCGCCTTTGCCGTAGCGCTCGGGCTCACGCTCGAGGAGACGAAGGAACTGCTCGCCTGCGCCGGCTTTGCGCTCTCCCGCGCCAGCCGCTTCGACCTCGCGGTGGCATACTTCATCGAAGCGGGCGAGCGCGACATCTTCACCATCAACGAGGCGCTGTTCGCCTTCGACCTTCCCCAGCTGGGCGGCTGAAATGTCGCCTGCCAAGCGACCTCCGCGGGCGCGCGATGCGCTATAATGCAGGTACAACGCAAGCGTTGAATTCCAGCAGGGCGGAGGAATCACATCATGAAGAAGAATTTGACGGAACTGGTCTTTCTCCTCGACCGCAGCGGGTCGATGTCGGGGCTGGAGAGCGACACCATCGGCGGCTACAACGGCCTGCTCGAGAAGCAGCGCCGCGAGCCCGGCGAGGCGCTCGTCACCACGGCGCTGTTTGACGACCGCTGCGAGCTGCTCCACGACCGCGTCAACCTGCGCGGCGTGGCGCCTATCACCGGAAGGGACTATTTCGTGCGCGGCAGCACCGCGCTGCTCGACGCCATGGGCATGACGATCGAGAAGATCCGCTGCGCGCAGCGCCACACCACCGAACCGGAACGCCCGGAGCGGACGCTGTTCGTCGTCACCACGGACGGCATGGAAAACGCCAGCCGCCGCTACACGCAGCCGCAGGTCAAGGCGATGGTCGAGCGCATGCGCCGCGAGCACGGCTGGGAGTTCCTCTTCCTCGGCGCCAACATCGACTCGGTGGAGACTGCGGGGCGCATTGGCATCTGCCCCGAGCGCGCCGCCAACTATCATGCTGACGCCGCGGGCACCGCGCTCAACTTCCGCGCGGTCGCGGACGCCGTCTCGCGGCTGCGCGCGCATCAGGCGCTCGGCGACGACTGGAAAGCGGAGATCGACCGCGACTATGCCGCGCGCAGGCGCTGACACCAACGCGCGGTGGACAAAAGTGCGGAAAGGACGGGAACCTAAATGATGCGGATTGTGTTCGTGTGCCACGGCAATATCTGCCGCAGCCCGATGGCGGAGGTGATTTTCCGGCAGATGCTGGCACAGCGGGGCGCGACGGAGCGCTTTGACGTCGATTCGGCGGCGGTCAGCGCGGAGGAGACGGGTTCGCCCACCGACGCCCGCGCCAACGCCGAGCTCCAGCGCCACGGCATGCCCCGCAGCCGCCACATCGCCCGACCGCTCACGCGCGCGGACTACGAACGCTGCGACCGCTTCCTCGCCATGGACGCGGACAACCTGCGGCGCATGCAGCGCCTCTTCGGCGGCGACCCGCAGGGCAAGGCGCGGCTGCTGCTGGGCGACCGCGAGGTCGCGGATCCCTGGTACACGGGCCGCTTCGACCGCGCCTATCGCGACATCGAGACCGGCTGCCGCGCGCTGCTCGACGAACTGCTGCGCGCGGAAACACAGCGCTGAGTCCATCTGCCCGCGAAATCCGCTTTCCGCGGCACGAACTGATGCGCGAGAGCAGAGCGCCGACCCATCCGCAGACAAGGCAAAATCCCCGAAGCCAGCGCTCCGGGGATTCTTTGGGTACACCACCAAATCGTCTATAGGCGCACAGGTTTCTTCGCTGATTTCGAGGCTGGCAGCATTTTCTTTGGTCGGGATTTGAACGCCGGCATCGCTGTCGTCTTGGAGATGCACGGCGCGGAGAAAGTGCTTTATCCGCTTCTTTTGATATTTCACACTTTTTGCATCGACGCTGCGGAAGCTTGCGAAGATCGGACCGCGCACGGTGCCTTCGGTCATGCTTTCCGAATAGAACCGATTGACGTTCATCACCGTGCGCAGGGCGAAGCGTCCGGCGGCGTTGTTTCCGAATGCTTTCCTGCAAGAAACCGCGTCTTCGCCAGCCTGTCCGCATAAGACAGCGCATGGAACACATTGCGGTTGACGCGGTTCGACTTATGCGCCAGCGCATTCTGGGTTCGCGCTTTTTCCAGCGCCGTCGAATCGCTGTACCGCGCGCAGGCCGTCTCGCTCGAGACGCGCGTCGCCATGCAGCATCCGGACTGGGACAGCGCCCAGCGGCAGGAAGAGATCGACCGCATCCGCGAGGAATTCGCAATCGGCGTTCCCGACCCCGTCGAGATCGACCCCGCGCTGGGCGCGGCGGAATCCGAGATCGCGCGGGAAGAAGCGGAGCCGCCGACCGCGCCGCAGCGCAGCGTCCCGCCGGACGGTGACGGTGCATGACCCCGAACCAGCTTCAGGACATGGCGTCGGAGCTGTCCGCGCTGTACGCGCAGGCCGAGGAGCGCATGATCGCCGCCGTCGCCCGTCGGCTCGCAAGGGGCGTCGAGGAATCGGGCTGGGCGAACCGGAAACTCGAGGAAGTGCAGGCGTTTCGCGGCGAGCTGACGCGGGAGCTGGAAACGCTTTCGCGAAGCGCCGCCGAGCTGCGCGGCGCCATGCTCGACGCGGCGTGGGACGCGGGCGAATCCGGCCTGAGCGACGAGCTCGGCGTGCGGCTGGAAGTGATTCCGCAATCGCGGCTTGCGGGCATCGCCGCCATTGAGACGGAGCTGAACCAGAAGTTTGACGCCCTGCAAAGCGCCGTCCTGCGCGCCGTGGACGATCAGTATCGCGCGATCATCGGGCAGGCGGTCGCGGCGCAGGCCACCGGCACGATCACGACGAAACAGGCGCTCAAGCAGGCGCTCAACGCCTTTGCCGACCGCGGCGTCAGCGGCTTCACCGACCGCGCCGGTCGGCGCTGGGGCATGGCGGAGTATTCCGAGATGGCGGTGCGCACGGGCATGATGCGGGCGGCGATCGCGGGCTATTCGGCGGACGCGCTGGAACACGGGGAGACGCTCGTCATCGTGTCCGACCACGCCGACGAATGCCCCCTGTGCAGGCCGTGGGAGCGCAAGGTGCTCGCCATCGCGCCCGAAGGGCTGCGGCATCCGGAGTGTCAGGGCACGCTGGACGCGGCGCGTGCGGCGGGGCTGTTTCATCCCAACTGCCTGCACTCGATCACGGTCTACGTCCCCGGCCTGACCGACCGCACCGCCTCCAAGGAGCGCGCGGGAATCACGCCCGAGCAGGACGCAGAGGGCTACGCCAGCCGCCAGCAGCAGCGTTCCATGGAGCGCAACGTGCGCAAGTGGAAGCGCCGTCAGGCGGCGGCGATCGACCCGGAGGACGAGCGAATCGCGCGCGCCTACGTCGTCAAGCGGCAGCGCCAGCTCCGCGCCCTGACCGGCGAGACGAAGCTGCCGAGGAAGTACGACCGCGAAGGCGGCAGGGTGCTTCTGAGCGACGCGGCGAAGAATCTAAAGGCATTTACAGTTTCGGAGACTGGTGTTATAATAAGACCACAGAACACCGTTTCCCACTCCGTTCCGCAGAATCTCACCACGGAATCCGCTGTGCAGCGATGGATTCGCTCAAACGCCTGCCTGAAGACGATCAACGCTGAAAAGCAGAACCGCCACATGAAGGGTTCGGCGGACTACATTCCCGGAAGGAGCTATTTTGCAAACGCGACGCTCGAACAGCTTCAGGAAATGGTCGATCGGCTGGCTGGGCATGGCGAAATCCAGATTCGAGAAAGCGACGGGCTATGGAACAGTCATGAATCCGCCACAGATACCGCAATTTGGGGAATTACAATAGAAAATGCAACGGGCAGAGAAATTCGAACGCATCGATTTCTGATTCACTATTCAGGAACTGGTACGCACGTCGTTCCAATACGGCCATCGGAGGATGATTCAAATGACGCTCTATGAAGCAGATGCCAGCAGAAAAAAGGTGCGCGTCTCTTTTAAGGATGGACACGCTCCTTTAGTCGGAGTGATCAACTATGTTGTCTCCGACGTAGATGCCATTGACGGCAGAGCCTTCGGGTGCATCGGGAAATACGAGTTCTACGAGGACGAGATCGAAAGCATTGAGCTTGCCGAAAGCGAATGACCGCCTTGCTTGCGCACGGCGGTTTTTTCATGCCCAAAATGCGGCGCGGAGCGCGCCGTATATCCAGAAGTGCGCCGTGCGGGCCTGCGCGGCCCGCTGGCGCTTTCAAATTCACAGGAGGTAAAAAATTATGGTTCAGATTGACGAAGCCGCCGCGCGGGCGCTCATGCGCTTTGGCGAGGACGTGCTGGACATCGACAGCCGTTCGCGCTGCTCGGACAAGTATTTCCGGCAGCACTTCACGATGATCGCCAAGAACCCCTATGTGTGCGATGCGTTCCTTGCGCTCAAGCGCTCTATCGTCATTGCGGCAGCAGAAGGTTCTGCTGCCGCGTTCGTTTGGAGGATACTGCTCGGGGGCTGGGAGATGCTTATCCGTCGTCCTTGGACGGGCGCATGAGCTCTTCCATGGGAACGCCGAGCGCTCGAGAAAGGCTGTAGAGCAGCCCTGCGGAAGGATTGCTTTTCTTGCCGCTTTCGAGGTCGCGGAGATAGCGGTCGGTCGTGTTGGCGAATTCCGCCATGGATTCCTGCGTGAGCTTGCGCGCCTTGCGAAGCGAGCGCAGCTTTTCGCCGTCCAGCGAGATCATCGAATTCACCTCCCTTCACGTAAAGTATGAAGAGAGGAAGAATTTGGTAGAAGGCTCTTGGGTTCCGGTTTCGCAAACTTGTCGAATCCTGTCGAGAAAAAGCGAAAAAATAAGAGCCTGCGATTTGCAGACTCTTATCTAAGGAGAACTCGCCGGCATCGTCAGGTGCATACACCCACGTTTTCCGGCAGCGGCAAGCGGCACAAAAGCATCCTCAGCAGCGTGAAGTTTTGCCCGCAGCGCCATAAGAATTCTATGACCGACGTTCAAAAGCGGCCGAAGCAAAAAGACGCAGGCATCCTTGACTCACCCGAAAAGAACAGCTCTATGCTCAAACATTGCCCAACACGCCTATTCTGTAGTAAACTGTCAATTCGAAGCACCTATATTATAGCACATTTATCGAAAAAAGGCAATGGAAACAGATGGCGCAGCGCCGGCATTTTCGCGGCACTGCGCGATCAGGCGGGAACGGAAAAGCCCAGCAATTTGCCGGAACCCGCGCAATCATCTGAATTCACAACGCCATTTCGGCTGGCGGATATACAAGACGGCGCTCCTCCGCCATTCCAGAGGAGCGCCGTTCGCTCAATCTTCGTCAAAGCCAAAAAATGATAAGAACACCTGCAACCGTTTTCAACAGTGCAGGTGTTCTTATAATGAATGTATGGTACACCATCAGGGGCTCGAACCCTGGACACCCTGATTAAGAGTCAGGTGCTCTACCAACTGAGCTAATGGTGCTCGTCCAACCGACCTTTATAGTATAACGCTTCCGGCGCAAAAAGTCAAGCGATTCCGCATGATTTAACATTCCCGCGCTGTGGCGGCAAAATTCGCGAGGGAAACCGGATGGCTTCCCTCGCAGTCCGCTCATTGCGCGGCAGAGATTCGCTGCATCTGCGACCACTTGGACTCCATATCCGCCACGAGCTTGAACTGCGTGCGGCAGCGGTCGAGATTGTGGTCGGGGCGATGGATGCGGAAATAGGTGTCGCCCACCAGATAATCCGTCAGGAAACGCACGCCGCACTCCAGCGTCATCAGCTTCGCGCCCAGCGGCAGCGTTTCGCGCTCCAGCTTTGTCAGCGTCGTGCACGCGCTGGTAAAGCCGCGCGCATAGGTCTCGTACAGTTCCAGCGACATCGTCACGCGCGACAGGTCGCGCTCGTCCTCGGCGGCGGTCGACGCGCCGAAGCGGATTGAATCGCCAAAATCGTAGGCGGCGAGACCGGGCATCACCGTATCGAGGTCGATCACGCACAGCGGTTTGCGCGTCACCGCATCGAGCATGACGTTGTTGAGTTTGGTGTCGTTGTGGGTGACGCGCAGCGGCAATTCGCCTCTGGCGAGCAGGTTCGCCAGCGCCGCGCCTTCAGCCTCGTGCGCGAGCGCGAAGTCCAGCTCCCGCTCCACCAGCTTCCTGCGCCCGAGGGCGTCGCGCTCGGCGGCCTCGCGCAGCAGGCGATAGCGGTCGGGCGTGTCGTGGAAGTGCGGGATGGTTTCGGCGAGGGTATCCGCCGGGAAACCCGCCAGCTGGCGCTGGAAGGTGCCGAACGCCACCGCGGACTGATAGAAGTCCTCCGGCGTCTCCGGCGCGTCGAGGCAGATGCTGTCCTCGACAAAGTCGTACACGCGCCAAGCGGCGCCGTCCTCGTCCGTGAGGAAGCTCCCGCCCGTGCGCGGCGGCACGATGCGCATCGAGTGGCGCGGATCGGGATCCTGCGCGCGCAGATAGGCGCATACGGAGGCGATGTTGTGCATCAGCGCGGGAACGTCGTGAAAGACGCCGCGGTTGATCTTCTGCAGGATGTAGCGCGTGCCAGTCGCGGAAACGACCAGATAGGTCTCGTTGATGTGACCGTTTCCGTAGCGCTCGCACGACGCCGCTGCACCGTCAATTTCAAAGCGATTGGCGATTTCGATGCTCATGGCGCTTACCTCCGAATCTCCGGCAGGCTCGCGGCGGCGATCGACTGCCCCACGCGGCGGCTGGACTCGTCGGGGATCTCCAGCTTGACCTTCGCCGCCAGCTCGGGGAACTCCGCCGCCAGCACCTCGCGGGCGCGTTCGAGCAGGCGCACGCCGCCCTCGCCGGAAGTCACGCGACCGAGCACGAGCACGTACTCGATGTCGTAGAACTGGGCGTAGTACGCCACGGCATAGCCGAAGTACACGCCGATGGTGTCATAGATCTTCGCGGCGCGCTCGTCGCCCTCCGCCATCAGCTTCTGCACGACCTTGAGCTTCTCCGCCGGCGAGAGCGCCTCGTCCAGCGCAATGCCCGCCGCCGGCGCAAGCTTGATCACGGCGTCCTGCGAGAAGTACTTCACGCCGCAGCCGTAGTCGCCCGACCACTCGTCGACCATCGCCTCGGGGCAGGCGTCGACCGGCACGAACGCCAGCTCGTTGAGCCAGCCGGTAATGTTGCCGTTGGCGTCGACGTAGCCGCCCGCCTCGCTGGTGCCCATGGCGATGCCGAGCACGCAGTTGGCGTTGAGGTCCATCGCGCCTGCCAGCGCGGTGACGTCGCCGTCGTTGGCGACCTCGATGGGCACGTCGCCGAACTCCTTCGCCACGTCCAGATACATGTTCTTGACGCGCGACTCAAACAGCTCCGGCGGCACTTTGATGAACAGCGACGCCGACATGATGCGGTTGTTCATGAACGTGCCGGCGCTGGACACGCCGATGGCGTCCACGCGCGGCATCTTCGAAGCGGCGGTGCGCATCGAGTCGAGGATGCCCTGATACTGGTATTCCGGGTCGGCGCTGAGTTTCGGATGCCAGACGACCTCGTCGGAATAGACCACCTTGCCGTCGACGACGGCGGACACCTTGCGGTCGCTCCCGCCGGCATCGAAGCCGATGCGGCAGCCGTCGAGATGGCGGCCCGTGGCGCGCGAGCAGCGCTTCTGCGCCGGCGCGTCCGCGGCATCGGCGGCGTACTCGACCTCAAAGGGGCGTTCGTACTGGCGGGACATGAAATCGCGGTCGAACTCGCGCGCACCGCCTACGGCATAGGCGTCGCGAATGCCCTCGTACAGCGCTCTGGAGCCGGCGACGACGATCTTGTATCCGCCGTACGCCCACAGCATCGTCTTGACGATGCGCTCGACGTAGGCATAGTTGCGCGCGTCGTCGACGCCGTCGCGGAACACGTCCATGGAGATCGTCTCGGTATAGCCGTCGTTGCGCACGACGGAGATGGCGATTCGCTGCGGCTGCGCCGAGGCGGCAACCGCCTCCCGGAACGCGCGCGTCTCCAGCGCCATCGGGCGGAACTGGGGATCGAGCATGGCTTGGATCTTCATACGAAACCTCCTCGTCGTCCTCTAAAGGCGCGGGGCGGCGCGCAGTCTCCGGACGTGCGCCGCCCCGCGGGGAAAATCTTGCCTCATTCGGCGTCCTTGCGATAGATCACGCGCCCGCCAAGGATGGTCGCCTGCACGTCGAAGGCGTCGTCCACGATGGCGAAGTCGGCGTCCTTGCCCACCTCGATGGAGCCCTTCGACGCGCTCAGGCCGATGCGGCGCGCGGGGTTCAGGCTCGCCATGTTGACCGCCTGACTGACGGTCAGGTCGGTGTTCGCCAGCACGTTGCGCACCGCCTCGTTGAGCTTGAGCACGCTGCCGGCGATCGTGCCGTCCTTGAGTCGGCACTCGATGCCCTTGACGAAGATCGGCTGTCCGCCCAGCGTGTACTCGCCGTCGGCGAGGCCGCCGGCGCGCGTGCAGTCGGTGATGAGCACCATCTGCTCGCCCTTGAGCGACGCCACCAGCTGGAACAGCGCTTTGTGGACGTGGAACGTGTCGGCGATCAGCTCGCAGCTGACGCGGCTGTCGAGCAGCGCCGCGCCGACCACGCCGGGATCGCGGTGCAGAAGCCCCGTCTGGGCGTTGAACAGGTGCG
>CALVPU010000225.1 GCA_944353735.1 uncultured Eubacteriales bacterium
CAGGCGATCATCGACGGCATCTGCAAGTCCGCCGAGCTTGGCCGCGAAATCGAGATCAAGATCCCCGAAATCTAAGCAGAAACATCCAAAATACAACGGAGAGCGCGCAGGAATCGAAACTCTTGCCCGCTCTCCGGTTTTATAGCAGCCCATTGCAGGTTGAATCTTGGCTGGCGGTCACACTGCATCGCAAATTCTCCTGATTCCTTCGACAATTTTATCCACGTCATGGCTTTGCAGATCCGCGCGGATTTCGCAGGTATACTCGTCAAAATCAATCGCCATCGTCATGTCAGACATGCCATTTGAAACCATGTATTTGGGAGAAAGCTTATGAATGTTATGACAACACACCGGCCATTGCTCAGCATCTTTCAAATTAAACAAGAATATGCTTCCAATCTTCCATTCCAGCGCCATCTGGACGATGACGCTTTTGCGCTCACACGGAAACAAAGCCAGCAAAGCGCGTCGATGCTTATTTGAATGAATGAAATGCTGTATCCCATGTTCATTCAACAGCTTTAATGCCAAATCCCCTTCGGGAATCTCGTCGATGAGCGCAGCAATCGCCTGCGTCGACAGCATACCCATCAGGGATGTCATTCGCCGAGGCGTATAAGAAAATCCTCTTATAAAAATATCCGCAACGCCTCGATATACGTATCGTTCAATCCGCATAGGCACACCCAAATTTGCTGGAATCTCAAAATGATCCTGCGCTTCGAGAACCTCCGGCAATCCTTCTATCCATACATAGCGCCGCTAGTAAATTCCTCAACTGCAATATGCGGAGACCTTTTTCCGGCAGGATCGCCCCGAGCGCTTCTGGCGCCCGGGGCGATCTGTTTACTCCGGCGAATCGGGCAGGGTTTCCGAATCTTCGCCCTTTCGCTTGCCGGCCAGCGCGGTCATCGCGAGGCCCGCAATCATCAGCAGGTAATAGGTAAAGAACCGCCAGCAGAGCATCGCCGCGGCGAGGTCCCCTTCGGGGAACACGCCGTGGAAAAAGGCGATAAAGCCGCTCTCCTGCGCCCCGGCCGCGCCGGGCAGCGGCACAAACGCCGCGGCGATGAACAGCAGCGTCTGCAGCGTCAGCACCCACTGGTCGCTCGCGCCCGAGAGTCCAAACGCATGGTACAGGCAGACCGCCACGCCCATATACGCCAACACCTGCGCGAGCGAGACCGCCAGCATCGCCAGCGCGTCCAGCGGATTGCGGATCAGCGAAATCAGCGCCGCGCGGTAGTCGGCGAACGCGGCGTCGAAGCGCGCCAGCGCCGCCTCCGGGCGCTTCACGAACTTGAGCCTCGCGCCCAACCGCACGATCCAGCCGCCCAGCCGCCGCACCGCGCCGGCGCGCGGCAGCGTCAGCAGCACGCAGGCGATCAGCCCGCCGTTGAGCGCATACCCGAGCACCACCAGCCAGCGCAGCCCGTAGATCTGCGCGGACACCGCGCGCCAGTTCGCCAGCCCCAGCGCACCGCCCAGCAGCAGCACCGCCGTCTGAAAGCCAAGGAACTTCGCCGAGACGCACGCCGTGCCCAAGCTCGCCGGCACGCCGCGCCGCCGCAGCCACAGCACCTGCATCGGCTGACCGCCGCTCGCCGACGGCGTGATCGCGGAATAGAACTGGCCCACGCCGGTCGCTCCCATCGCCGTGCGCCACGAAATGCGCGCGCCGTGCCTCGCGAGATAGCCGCGCAGCGCCGCCATGCGCAGGAACAGGTACGCCGCAATGCACGCCGCCGCGGCGACCACCCAGCGCATGTCCAGCGCGCTGAGCGCCGCGCCGACCCGGCTGAGCTCATCCGTGCAGGACAGCACGACCAGCACCGCCGCCGTCATCGCCGCGACGTACAGCGCGCCCGCGTACCTTTTGACCGCCTTCTTCATCCCATCATCCGCGCCCCGCACGGGACGCGCCCTCCGTCAGAGTTTGAGCATGCGCTCGAGATCGCCCAGCGGACGCAGTCCGATCGACGTCGCCGCAGGCTTGCCGTCCCGGAACAGGATCAGCATCGGAATGCTCATCACCTGATAGCGCGACGCCAGCTCCGGCTGCTCGTCGACGTTGACCTTGCCCACGCGCAGTTCCGGATGCTTCTGCGCCAGTTCGTCGAGGATCGGTGCCATCATCCTGCACGGACCGCACCAGCTCGCCCAAAAGTCGATCAGCACCGGCGCCTTGGAGGCCAGCACCTCTTTTTCAAAGTTCTCCTGATTGATCGTCATCACAGACATCTTCTTCACCTCTCCTTAGATTATGCCCGTCCGGACGCCGCCTTGTGCGCCCGCCGCTGTCCTCTATTTACCACATGCGCGTTTCGTTCCGCGCAATTCAATGTTAAATTTAAGATATTTTTGGCATTGATGGCACAAATTCCCGTCACAATTCGTCCAAAAGATAACCGAAACAAAGCGATCAGGAGGTGTCCATCATGAAAGCCACGGGAATGATCCGAAGAGGGCTGTCGATCGCCCTCGTCCTCGCGCTCTGCGCGATGCCCTGCGCCGCGGCGAGCGGCTATGCCGCGCGGGTCATCGGTCAAAGCCAGCCGCTCTACCTGCAGCGCAGCGCGCCGTCCGCCTATCTGCCCGCCGGAACGCGCCTGACCGTCGAAGCCGTGCAGGACGGCTGGGCTCGCGTCCGCTTCAACGGCGGCGCCGGTTTCATGCCGCTCTCCGGTCTCTCCGGCGGCGAGCGCCTCATCGGCTTTGCCACCGAAACCACGCGCATCTACGCCTCCCCGACCGAGTTCTCCAACGCCATCCCCGTGGGCATGGGCTTTCCGATGTACGTCATCGGCGCAATCGGCCCCTTCTACGCCGTGGAAAACGCCGACGGAACGCTCGGCTACGCCCTCAAGACCGCCGTCTCGCCGAAGCTGCCGCGCGGCGGCAATCCGTTCACCGGCGGCTATGATCCCAAGTGGTCGCACGGCGACTGCATGCTGATGCTGCCCAACGGCATGCGTCTCTACGCGCAGCCACGCGCCAACGCCGCCACGGCGCTGCTGTCCAGCGACGTGCCCTGCCGCGTGCTCGGGCTCGAGGGCGGCTACTACCGCATCAGCACGCTCGACCGCCGCGCCGTCGCCTACTTCCAGCCCGCCGACTTCGTCGCCTGTGCCGCCGCACAGCGCGGGTGGAGCGCATGAGCCGGCGATGGCGGCGAGCAGCCGCCGCAATTGCCGCAGTCGCAGCGGTCTTCGTGCTCGCCGCAATCGTCCTGAAGGATTACCGCCCCAACCGACCGTCGCTCGACGAATATCCCGTGCGCGGCGTGGACGTTTCCCACTATCAGGGGGAAATCGACTTCCGCCGCCTCGCGGAGCAGGGCATGTCGTTCGCGTTCATCAAGGCGACCGAAGGCGCGTCCTATGTTGACGAGCGCCTGAGCGAGAACCTTGCCGCCGTGGCGGAGTCGCCGCTGCGCGCGGGATTTTATCACTTTTTCAGCTACGACAGTTCCGGCGCGGCGCAGGCGGAGAACTTCATCGCCCACGTGCCCGCCGGCGAGAACATGCTCCCGCCGGTAATCGACGTGGAGTTCTATGGCGGCTATCGCCTGCGCCCCGCCGACCGCGACGCCGTCGTCCCGGAGCTGCGCGCCATGGTCGACGCCCTCGAGGCGCGCTACGGCGTCAAGCCGATCCTCTACTGCACGCTGCGCGCCTACCGGCTCTACGTCCGCGAGGCGTTCGACGACTGCGATCTCTGGATTCGCAGCGTCTACTCTTCGCCCCGGCTCGACCGCGGCTGGACGTTCTGGCAGTACACCGACCGTGCCGAGCTCGACGGCTATTCCGGCGAGGAACGCTTCATCGACCTCAACGCCTTTGCCGGCGACGCCGCCGCGTTCGCCGCTTATCCGTGAAGGGCGATGCGCCGCAGCTTCACCGATACGCGCCGCGACGGCGGGAGTTCCTCCCGCCGTCCGCTCTATGCGCTGTGCGCAAATTTCTGAAAATGTCCGTTGTCCGAAAGCGCGCCGTCCGACCGGCGCGCCTTATTCTGCGCGCTCCGATGGCGGCGCGCACGATCTATTGCCTTAGCGCCTCCGCGCCTGAGCGGTAATCCGCCTGCGGCACGCGCTCCGGGCACGAATCGTCCCCGTCATAGCCGTCGTCGCGGCATCCTGCCAGTCTGCGAACCTCGCGGTAGATGCTCTGCATCTCGACGTCCAGCGCGGCGCTCTGCTCGGCGCAGCGCTTCAGCCTGCCCTTGAGCGCGGCGGTCGCCTCGACGTCGCTCTTGTAGCGCAGCTGATGCTCGAGGCTCGCCCAAAAGTCCATGGCGATGGTGCGAATCTGCACCTCGACCGGCACCAGCTCCGTGTGGCTGGAGAGATACACCGGCACGCGCAGCACCAGATGCAGGCTGCGGTAGCCGTTCGGCTTGGGATTGCGAATGTAGTCCTTCTGCACCACCAGTTCCAGATCCTGCTGGCGCACCAGCAGTTCGGCAAGGCGGTAAATGTCGTCGATGTAATTGCATACGATGCGCACGCCGGCGATGTCCTGCAGGTTCGCCTCCGCCGATTCGATCGTCACCGGCAACCCCTTGCGCTCGAGCTTGCCGATGATGCTGCGCGGCGACTTCAAGCGGCTGTCGATATGATGAATCGGGTTTGAAGCGTACAGGATGCTGAACTCGCGGTCCAGAATCTCCAGCTTGGTGCGCACCTCGCGGATTGCCGCGTCGTAGAGATGGGACATTTCCAGAAACTGACGTTGGATCTCGGCATCCCCGGTGATCTTCATAATCGCAGTCTCTGTATTCATGACAACCTCCTTTCCTTGATTTTGAGTATACCGCACAATTATCAACGGAATATAAACGGTCCGTGAATCCTTTCGTCCATTCAGGCGCGCTCGCGGGCGGCGGCGCGATAGGCGGTGGGCGTGGTGTGCAATTCGTCGCGGAACACCTCGCCCAGCCGCGCCGCCGAGGAAAATCCCGACGACAGCGCCACCTCGGTCAGCGACAGCGCCGTGCCGCTCAGCAGCCGCTTGGCATGCGACAGGCGCAGTTCGCCCAACACGTCCATCGGCGAGCGCCCGCACTGCGCCTTGAACACGCGAAACAGCTGCGACCGGCTCAGCCCGACGAATCCCGCCACGTCCGCGACGCGAAAGTCCGGGCGCTGGTAGTTGGCGTTGAGCAGCCACAGCGCGCGGCGGTAGCTGTCGGCGGCTGCGAGATCCTCCCGCGCCGCGCCGCGCGCCTGCGCGATGTACGCCATCAGGCGCAGAAGTCCGCCCAGCGCCGCCTGCGCGCCGAGGCGGAGCGTCGCCATGTCGTCGCAGATGCCGTAGGCGACGCCGAGCGCCGCTTCGGCATAGCGTCCGAGGTCGAACACGGGCGCCTCGCGGCTCAACCCCGCCGACCGCGCCAGCGCGTCCGCGCGCTCGCCCAAAAAGCCGACCCAGACGTAGTCCCACGGCGTCGCCGAATCGGCGGTGTACACGGAGACGTCGTCTGGAAAGATCGCAAACCCCTGCCCGGCGCGCACCTCAAACCGCGCCGCGCCGTTGTCGTACACGCCGCACCCGGAGGCCGCGATGTGGATCAGGTGGTATCCGCGCATGGCGGGACCAAAGCGATGCCCCGGCGCGCACGATTCGCGCCCACAGTTGTTCACGACCAGTCCTTCCGGCTCCATGCCCGCTCCTCCCTTCGGCGGCGGTCAGTTCACGCGATGGATTGGCGCGCCCGCCAGCCACGCGCGCAGGTTGTCCTCGGCGATGCGCATCAGCCGCACGCGCGCCTCGTACGGCGCCCACGCGATGTGCGGCGTGAGGATGGCGTTGGGCGCGCCGAGCAGCGGGCTTCCGGCGGGGATTGGCTCCACGCCGGCGACGTCCGCGCACAGGTACGACAGCCTGCCGTCGTCCAGCGCCGCGCGCACCGCCGCCTCGTCGATCAGCGCGCCGCGCGCGGTATTGATGAGAATGGCGCCGCGCTTGACCCTGCTGAGCGCCGCGGCATCGATCATGCCCTTCGTCTGCGCCGTCAGCGGACAGTTGAGCGAGATCACATCCGCCTCTGCGAGCAGCTCCTCCAGCGACGCCGCGCGGCAGCCGTCGGCATCCATCTCCGGCTTGTAGTGCGGGCCGTATGCCAGCACCTTCATGCCAAACGCCCGCGCCGCGCGCGCCACGCCCTGCCCGATGCGCCCGAAGCCGACGACACCCATCGTCTTGCCTGCCAGCTCGACCAGCGGAAACTTCCAGAAGCAGAAGTCCGGGCAGCGCGACCACTCGCCCGCGTGCACCGCCTCCGAGTGCGCGCCCACGTGCTGGCACGCCTCCAGCAGCAGCGCAAACGTCATCTGCACCACTGAGTCGGTGGAGTAGGCGGGAATGTTGCTCACGCAGACGCCGCGCGCAGCGGCAGCCGCGACGTCGATGTTGTTGTAGCCGGTCGCCAGTTCGCCGATGAACTTGAGATTCGGACAGGCGTCGAGCACCTCTGCGGTGATGACGGTCTTGTTCGTGAACACCGCCTCGGCGCCGCCGATGCGTGCGACGGTCTGGTCGGCGGGCGTGCGGTCATAGACGGTCAGATGCCCGAGCGCGGCGATGCCGTCCCAGCTCAGGTCCCCGGGATTGACGGCATAGCCGTCCAGTACGACAATCTCAACCATGGTACATCCTCCTCGGTCTTCTTCTGCACGCATTATAGCAGTCCCGGCAAAAAATGTCAATCTTGGGCGAATCCGCCCGCCAGCCAGCCGACCAGCGCGTCATAGCGGACGGACGCGCCGCCGATGCCCGCCATGGCGGCGACTGCGCCGGGTTCGCGCCGCACAAGGCCCGCAAAGCCATTCATCCCGCCGAACACCTCGAAGAGGCGGTCGTCCATCTGCGCCGCGCACGCACGCCACGCCGCTCCGTCCGCCGCGCACAGCGCCGACATGGCGTAGCGCAGCGCCCAGAGGTCCGCGGATTCTGCCGCCGCGCCGCCCGCCCGGCGGCACGCCGTCCACGCGGCGATGTTCGCCCAGCCCTCGTCGGCGATGCCCTTGAGGTGCATCAATTCGTGACAACCGGTAAAGATCAGCGCCGCAGGCGATGCGCCACCGTCCACAATCGCCTCCGCCGTCCATGGCGAATACAGCCCCGCCGCGCCGAGCGCGCGCATCCACTCCGGATAACGCGCCGCCTTCACCGCGCCTGCCGGAACCGCCTCCCCGCCGGCGAAACATGCGGCGCGCTCCGCCTCGCGCAGAGCACCTTCGACCGTGGGAAACGACAGCGCCGCGCCGTTGAGCCGCTCGATCAGCGCCTCGCACAGCGCCGCCACCTGCGCATCCGTCGCCGCCGGCACGTCTGCCGAAGCGGTAAAATAGGCAGGGTACCACATCAGCGCGTAACCTGCCAGCAGCGCCAGCGCCATGCCTGTCGCAACGCGTCCAAAGCGTCCCAGCGGACGCAGGCACCGCGACCGCGCACAGCGCCAGAGCGCCCGCGCCAGGCCCAGCGCCATGACCAGCGCCGCCGCCAGCGCGGCAACCTCCAGCAGCGGAAACGGCGCGTGGGCGCTCAGGCGCGACAACCTCTCCGATGCCGGCAGCGTCGCCGCATCCATCCACCACTTCGCCACCCCCGGCAGAAAGCGGCACGCCGCCATCCACAGCGCGATCAGCGACAGCGCGGCGCACTCCGCCGCGCGGACAAGCACTCGACGATTCATGGCGCAACCTCCGCAGCGAACCTGTGGGAGGGCGAGCCTCCCCCTCCCATCATACGCCGCCCACCTGCCCGCTGTCAAATGCAATCGCTGCCATCCGCCCCTCCCCTCCCGCGCCGCGGACTTGATTTTTTACGCGCGCCAACGTATAATGGAGGATGCGTCCTGGAGGCGGGCATGCGTCCAAGGCGGGAGGAGGCTTGCGATGAAGCGGATTTTCAGGCGCGCGTTCGCGCTCTTGCGCGGCGGATGGAAGGCGCTGTTCCTGTTTGAGATCCTGTTTCGCCTGTTCTCCGCGCTGGTGGCGTTTCCGGCGTGCCAGTGGCTGTTCAACAGCTGCCTGCGCTGGA
>CALVPU010000226.1 GCA_944353735.1 uncultured Eubacteriales bacterium
TGCGCAGGTATTCCAGCGTATGGCGCTTTTTCTGAAGCGGATAGTCCACCGGGCTGGCGCCGACGATCTCCACCGAAGCGGCCTTCAGCTCAAACGGCTGCTTCATGTCCGGCGTCAGCACCAGCGTTCCCTCAAACGCCACCGCCGCGCCGAGCGTGATCTGCTTGGTCAGCTCGCGGTAGTTGTCCAGCTTGTCCGCCTCGAGGACGACCTGAAGGTTCCGAAAATAGCTGCCGTCGTTCAATTCGACGAACGCAAACGCCTTCGATTCGCGCATCGTGCGCACCCAGCCGTCCACGCGGACACCGGCGATGTCCGCCTCCGGCATCTCGGTATAGAGCCGCCTGATGAGATACTGCGCCATGACAAATCCCTCTTTTCTAAAATCATGTTCCCATTATAATCCATTCCGCGCGCGCTGTAAAGGAAGATTTGGAAAAACGCGCCTCACGCATCCGCCGGACGCCGCTGCTCGAAAAAGAAGCTCTCCTCCAGCCGTGCGACCTCGACGGACGCGCCGCCCGCTTCCTCCCAGCGCAGCACGCCGTCCGCGCCGACCTCGGCGGGCTGCCAGTCGCCCTCGTCGAGCAGCGCATACTGGTCGTCGGCAATGTAGACCAGCGCCTCGCCGACGCCGTCCTCGCCGGCGAGCTCGAAGCGCACGCGCCCATCTTCGGCGTGCACGGCGCGGATGTCGCCCGCCTCAAACAGGTCGCGCACCGTCTCGGTCGATTCCAGCGACGTCAGCAGCGCGGGGTCGTCCGCGCTCTCCGCCAGCTGGATCAGCAGATTGCGGTTCTGCGCGACGAGGTTCGCCAGCTTCTCTCGCGTCGACTGCGTCGGAAACAACAGCTTGCCCAACAGCGCCCACATGGCGATGAGCAGCACGACATAGCCCAGCAGCGTGATCATCGAGCGCACCGCCGGGTTCTTCAGCCCGCGCCCGCGCGGCGGCTGATCGCCCTGCGGCAGCGGTTCCTGCGGCGGGGGCGGCGTCGTTTTGCCATAAGAATACATGTCGACAGCTCCTTCCAAGGTCCGGCGTCCGCGCGCGCCGCGCGAACGCGATGGTCTGGGAAAGCTCCCGCTTCCCCGGCGTCAAAACTGAAAGTAGATGAACGGATTCCCGCCGGTGTACATCGTCACCAGCGTCAGCCCGACGAGCAGCGTCATGGCGAAGGCGCCGGAGAACGAGCCCGCGCGGAATCGCGGCATCTGACCGTGCACCGTGCCGGCGGCATCGCGGTGGAAGCGCATGCACCACGCGGTCGCGCCCGCCAGCGCAGCCAGCGACAGCAGCGACCAGCTGTACACCTGCCGGACGCCGTCCGACCAGCAGAACAGCTTGCGCAGCACCATCAGCGCCTGCGTGGTCGTCTCGGCGCGGAAAGGCACCCAGCAGAGGCAGACGAACGCGAACGTCAGCAGCGTGGCGGCAACCGTCGCAGCGCCGCCGCGCCGCTGCGGATGCGCGCGCCGCCACGCCTTGTGAACCGCCAGCGCCGCGCCGTGCAGCGCGCCCCAGAGCACGAAGTTCGCCCCCGCGCCGTGCCACAGTCCGCCGAGCACCATCGTCAGCATGAGGTTGACGTACGTGCGCGCGCGGCCCCTGCGGTTGCCGCCGAGCGGAATGTAGAGGTATTCCTTGAGCCATGTGGACAGGCTGATGTGCCAGCGCTGCCAGAACTCGCTGACGTTGCGGGCGATGTACGGCAGGTCGAAGTTGCGCTTGAGCTCGTAGCCGAGCGCGTGCGCGCAGCCGATCGCCATGTCCGAATAGCTGGAAAAGTCGAAGTAGATCTGCAGCGCGTAGGACACAACCGCCAGCGCCACGGACAGCGAATCGAACGCCAGCGGCGTCGCGAATACCTGATCGACGAACACCGACAGGTGATCCGCCAGCACGACCTTCTTGAACATGCCCCACGCGAACAGGTTCAGCCCGCTCCAGACGGCGGTACGTCCCGGGCGGCGGTCCTCCTCGAGCTGCGGCAGGAAGTCCGCCGCCTTGACGATCGGTCCCGCGACCAGCTGCGGAAAGAAGGCGATGTACAGCGAAAAGCGCATCAGGTCGCGGCAGACGGGCAGCTTGCCGCGATAGACGTCGATCGTATAGCTCAGGCTCTGAAAGGTGTAAAACGAGATGCCGACCGGCAGGATGATGCCCAGCGCCCGCGGCTGCGCGATGCCGAACAGCGCGCAGAAGGAATCGACGAAGAAGCCCGCGTACTTGAACACGCCCAGCACCGCCAGCGGCGCCGCCACGCCCAGCGCGCACAGTCCGCGCCGCCGCTGCGGCCAGCGCGCCATGCCCAGTCCCGTGAAAAAGGCGGTCAGCGTCAGGGCGAACATCAGAAAGCAGAACCGCCAATCCCACCAGCCGTAAAACACATAGCTGCCTACCAGCAAAATCCACTGCCGCGCGCGCAAGGGCCGCACGACCAGCTGGCTGAACAGCATGGTGGCGAACAGCGCCAAAAACGTTCCGCTGGCAAAGCTCATGTGTTCGCCCCGCTTTCCCCGCGCAGACACGCATACAGCGCTTCAGCGACGATCTCATGGCCCACGGCGTTGAGGTGGCCCGCGCCGGCGGCGGTATTGGCAAAGCCGTGCGGCAGCGCGCCGCTCTCCGCGTAGGCGTCCAGAAAGGCCTCGGACAGGTCGAGATAGACGATTCCCACACGCGCCGCCGCTTCGCCCAACGCCTCGGAAAAGCGCGGCGGAGCGTCGATGACGGCGCTGCCATCGGCCTGAAGCGCGAGGTGCGGATGATAATAGATGATCGCCGTGACGCCGTATTCGGCGCAGACATCGCCGACATCCTCGAGCCAGAACGCCAGCGTGGCGACGTAGTCGTCAAAGTTCTCGTCCGTGAGCTCGAACGGGACGTCCTGAGCTTCCTCCTCCGCGCCCATCAGGCTCATCGCCTGCTGGTAAAGCGCGCGGGCAAGCGGCTGGTCCGTGATCCAGTCCGGGAGCGGCACGTCCGTCGCGGGCAGGCGCTCGAATGCATCCGCATGCGCGGACGCCAGACTCGCCGCGGAAAACACCACGTCCTGCGTCTCCATCACGACGCACTCCGTCGGCTGGAAGCGCTCCAGCGCGCGGCGAAGGTTGGCGGTGCAGCGCGGCAGCGTGTGCGAGGAAATGCCGATATTGTAGACCATGCCCGCTTCGCCATCCGCGGCGAGCATCGCGCCGAGCCGCGCGGCGGCGCTCTGGTCCTGCATGACGTTGAGCGCCTCGGCGTGCGAGGACCCCATCATCAGCACCGACACGCCGTCCTCGCCGGGCACAGCGGCGTTGTTGTAGCCGTTGGCGTCCATGCGCATCCAGGCACAGCCCTCCGTCGCCCGCGAGGTCCACGCTCCGGGCGTGCGAATTGTGTCCGTCGCGCGCGCCGCGTCCCACTCGTACGCCGTGGGATTGTAATACCAGGCGCAGAACAGGTTCAGCAGCGCCAGCGCCGCCACTGCGCCCGCCACGCACTTCAGCGCCGTCTTCCACTTTTGTCTCATCGTTCTCTCCAAATGCAAGGGGAGAAACCGCCCAAACGGTTCCTCCCCCCAAATCGCGAACCATCCCGGCGACGCCGGGGCGAATTCCTGCTTTCCATTATAGCGGAATCGGCGCGATTATGCAAGTGAAGTTTTGTCGAATGCACCCGAGGCCGTCCGCAGCGCGCCGACCTCGCCGACAGCCTCGCGACCAAGAACCATGTTCGCGCGCCTGCCCGGACGGTGTGGACATCCGAAGTGCAGGGAGAAACGGCGATCGGCTTGACGAGAGCGTCCAGCGACCCGCACTTCGGCGCTTCCTTCTCGCTTCAACCCGTCTTGCCAATGCCCGGCACTGCATATCCTTTTATGAGAACCCCCCTCCTGGCATTCGCTCCGCGCGCCTTCGGCACGCATCCACAATATAACCAGTTCGCCGGCTGCTGAAAGCGCACATCTCAATTCTCCGCGCTGCAATTTATTCGAAAGCCTTTCCCCAAAATGTGCCGCTTCGAATATGCACATTTCATCATTTTCCTGCGCCGCGAAAAACGCGAGGACATCCCGCTGGGGATGCCCTCGCACGAATCTGGAAAACCGCAGGAGCGAATTACTTCGCCGGCTCCGCCTTGACCTTGGCGAGCTTGACGAAGCGTGGCAGGCCGTTGACCTTCGTCAGCTGCGTCTCGCCCTGAATCAGCGGCAGCGCATAGTCGATGAAATCCTGCGTCAGGCCCTCGCCGTCGGGCTTGATCCACTCGACCGGCACCTTCTTCTCGGTATTGGCGACGTCGGTCAGCTCGAAGAGCTTGATCTTGCAGACGTACTTGCCGTCCTCGTAGGCGCGCTCGAAGCCGACCATCTTGTCGGTGACGCCGGCGACGGCGTTGTCCACAGCGGCCTTGCCCGCCGAGAAGGACTCGTCGAGGTCGGTCTGAGAGGCGCAGTGCGCCGCGCAGCGCTGCAGCAGGCTCAGCTCGATGCCGCGCACCTTCGCGCCGGTCGCCGCCTTCATGTGGTTGGCGAGGAACGCCGCGAGACCGCCGAGCTGGGTGTGACCGAAGGCGTCCTTCGCCGCGCCCGCGGAGGCGTACTCGGAGATGAACTTGCCATCCTTGTCGTGGATGCCCTCGGACACGACGACCAGGCACTTCTTGTTCTTCTCATAGATCGCCTTGACCTTCTCGG
>CALVPU010000227.1 GCA_944353735.1 uncultured Eubacteriales bacterium
CGCCTCGGCGGCGATGGCGGCGATGTCGAGCGCGTCGCGATCGAGCAGGAAGCGGTAGGCGGAGCCGGTGCCGGCGCGCTCGCCGTCGCGCGCGATGGCGGACACCAGCGCGCCGATGCAGTTTGCGCGCTCGGAGACGTCCAGCCCCAGCGTATTGACGATGCGCACGCGGCGGTCCTCGCTCGCGACCATGCAGCCGTCCACCTGTGCGATGCGCGGGTCGCGCGCCAGCGTCAGGCGTTCCAGTTCGCGCGCCATGGCGATCTTTTCCGCAGGGGAAATCGCGTCGAGCGCGGGATTGTACGTGCGCGGTCGGGCGAGCAGCGGCGCGCCGGGAAACAGTTCTTCCGGGTCGTTGAGCTCAATCAGCTCAGCGTTTTCGCGCGCGCCGCGCACGAGCAGCTCGATGGCGTCGCCGTCGAGCGCCTGCGTCGAGGCGCAGCCCATGCGCCCGCCGAACAGGCCGCGAAAGCCGAGCCCGAAGCTCGACGAGACGGAATAATCGACGATCTCGCCCTGAAACACGTTGACGCTGAACGTGTCGCTGTCGGCGAGAAAGACCTCGCAGCCGTCAAAGCCCTCCGCCTGCGCGCGGGCGAACAGCGCGTCGATGAATTGCTTTCTGTCCATATTATCGACCTCCCACCGTCAAGCCGGTCACGCGGATCATCGGCTGCCCGACGTTGACCGGGACCGAGCCGCTGCTCGCGCCGCACATGCCCTGCGCCATCCACATCTTTTTGCCGACGCGGTCGATGCGCTTGAGGACCTCCGCGCCCTTGCCGATCAGCATCGCGCCGCGCACCGGGCGGACCACCTTGCCGTCGCGGATCAGGTAACCCTCGCTGACGGCGAAATTGAACTCGCCGGTGACGGGGTTGACCGAGCCGCCGCCCATCGCCTTGGCGTAGAGGCCGTCGCCGCAGGTGGCGAGGATCTCCGCCTCGTCGTCGTTTCCGGGAGCGATGTAGGTATTGCGCATGCGCGAGGTGGGGGCGAAGGCGTAGTTCTGCCGCCGCGCGCTGCCGGTCGTCGGAAGTCCCATGCGCCGTCCGTTGAGGCGGTCGACCATGTAGTTTTTGAGCACGCCGTTTTCGATCAGCACGAGCTTCGTCGTCGGCGTGCCCTCGTCGTCGACGCTGGTGGAACCCCACTCGTTGGGCAGCGTGCCGTCGTCGATCGCCGTGACCACCGGCGAAGCGATGGCCTGGCCCAGCTTGCCGCAGAATTCCGAATTGCCGAAGGCGACCGCCGCCGCCTCGAGCGAGTGACCGCATGCCTCGTGAAAGATCACGCCGCCAAAGCCGCCGTCGATGACCACCGGCATGACGCCCGCCGGGCACGGCTCGGCATGCAGCATCGTCACGGCGCGCTGCGCCGCCGTGCGCGCGGCAGCCTCGACGTCCACGCGCTCGTCGAACAGTTCAAAGCCCATCAGCGCGCCGGGGCTCTCACTGCCGGTCTGGTTCTCGCCGGCGCTGCACGCCACGCAGGAGATGGAGAAGCGGGTGTACATGCGCCGGTCGGCGACGCACAGCCCCTCGCTGTTGGCGATGAGGATGTCCTCGTCGCAGCCGGTCAGTCTGGCGGAAGCGAGCTCGACCTCCGCGGAGACCGCGCGCGCGGCGGCGGATGCGCGGCGCAGCAGGTCAGCGCGGCGCGCACCGGGCACTTCCGGCACCGCGGTGCCGAAGGCGTGAACGCTGGGCGCGCGCGACGGCGCGAGATGGACGTCCACCCCGCCCGCAGCCGCGCCGACCGCGTCCGCCGCCTTGCGCGCGGCGTCGAGCAGGCCCGCCAGCGAGGTGTCGTTGGTATGGACGTAGACGGAATTCAGCCCCTTGTAGACGCGGATGCCCGCGCCGTGGCTCCGCGCGGCGACGGCGTTTTCGACCATCCGGTTGCGCAGCGCCGTCGTGCTCGAGCGGCGGTCCTGCGCGAACAGTTCGGCGAAGTCACCGCCGGTGCGCAGCGCCTCGGCGAGCGCCTGTTCCACGTGCAGTTTGTCGATCACGTGTTTTCCCTCCCGTAGCTTTTATGCGAACAATTGTTCCAGCGCCTCGAAGCGCTCGTGCGTGATCAGCGCGTCGCGGTCGGTGCCGCGCAGCTTGACGATGTAGGTCCAGCGCCCATACGGCGCGATGGACTCGATCTGGTTGAGGTTGACGATATAGCTCTTGTGCGTGCGAAAGAACATCTCTGCGGGCAGCCGCTGTTCCAGTTCGCCGAGCGCGTCGCTGGTCACGCAGCGCGAGCCGTCCGCGAGATAGAGGACGCTCGTGCGCTCCTCGCGCTGGATGAGCAGGATCGAGGGGATGTCGATGAAGCTCAGCCCGTCGCGATGGCGCAGCATCAGCCGTCCGGACGCCGCGCCGCTCCTGGCGCGCACCGGCTGCGGCGCGGCGGTCGCCGTGAGGCGTTCGCGGATCAGCTTCAGCGTGTTCAGGGCGCGTTCGGTGCGAAACGGCTTGACGAGATAGTCGAAGGCGTAGACCTCGAACGCGCTGCGCATGTACTGCTCGTGCGCCGTGGCGAATACGAGCACCGTGCGCGGATTGCGGTCCTGAATCAGGCGCGCGCACTCGATGCCGTCGATCTTCGGCATCTCGACGTCCAGCAACACCACGTCGGGGCGCTCGGCGTCGTACAGGTCGAGCAGCGCCTCGCCGTCCGCGGCCTCGCCGGCGAGCGCATAGCCCTCGGCGCGCTCGACCAGCTTGCGCATCACCGTGCGCATGCCGGGGTCGTCGTCGGCGATCAGTATGCGAATCGGTTCCATGCTTTCCTCCTCGGGAAATTTGCGATGGCGCCGCCGGAAGGCGGACGCCTCTCGCAGAAAGATGCGTCGCGTGGCGGGCGTGGCTGCCGCGCGATGACCTGCCTATAGAACGCCGCTCAGGCTTGCAGCAGCGGGCGATGACCTGCCTATAAAACGCCGTTCAGGCTTGCCGCGCACGAAGCCGCGGGCGCTGCACCACGCCGTGCCAATTTGGGCAAGGCAAGGACTCGATGTCGCTGCCATCCTCGGCGATAACCTCCGTGTGCCGCGTCACGCTGCATTGGTTTGGGCAAGGCGCGATGCCGCGCAGCCGGTGCCGCCATAGACGCCGCGCGCTTCAGCGGCGGCGCAGCGCCTTGGGCTTGTCGAGGATCTCCGCCATGACGACGGCGCGGCGGAGCTGTTCGATGTTGGCATGGCGCACGGCGGCGGCATGGCGCGCGGCGGCGCTTTCGGCGGCAAGGGCCGCCCGGCGCGCACGGTCGTGCGCGGCGTGCTCGGCGCGGGATTCGCCTTCCTCGCGATGCGGTCCCAGCGAGCCGCCGACGCAGCCCTCCGCGTCGTGCACGCTCTCGCCGGCGGGCAGCGTTTCCAGCGGCTGCGGCGCCTTTGGCGGTTGCGGCGCTGCGGCTTTCGGCGCTTTGGCGCGCAGCGCGCGCACGGCGGCAGCGAGATCTGCCGGCGCCTTGACGGTTGGCTCGGGGCGCACGCGCGCTTCGGAAGCGACGGTCGTCTCGAACATCGTCTTTTCCGCGCGCTCGGGCGGCGCGGGCTTGGCGGGCGCGCCCTCGGCGGGGCGGGCATCCTGCCCCTCGCCCGACGGCGTGCGCAGCTCGCGGATGAGCTTGTCGAGCGGCTCATCGCCGTCGGCAGCGAGGTCGCGCGCCAGCTGGGACATCTGCGCCTTGAAGTCGCTCGGCTGCGCGCGCTCCTGCCGCTTGCCGGGCTTCGCCTTGGCGCGATTCTTCTTGCGCTTCACCGTCAGCGCATAGATGACTGCGGTGATGATGAGAATGACGATCTCAGAGGCGAATTCCTCCACGACGCATTCCTCCTTTGGGTTGCGGATTTGCCGCGCCCTGCGCGGCGCGAAGCGCCGCGAGTGACGCTGCAAGCGACGCCGCCGCGCGGGTGCGCTGGATTTGCGCTGATGCCGGCGGCGTCTGCCCGTCACTGCGGCTGACCTGCGCCGTCCTGCAGCGGCTTACTTCTTGTTCAGCGGCGCGTCCTCGCGGGCGTCGGCGTTCATACCTTCGCCGGCGATCGCCTGACGCATGCGGGTATCGGAGATGACGTTCTGCATCTGATAGTAGTCCATCACGCCCAGCTTGCCGCTGCGCAGCGCTTCCGCCATTGCCTTGGGAACTTCGGCCTCGGCGGCGACGACCTTCGCGCGCATCTCCTGCACGCTGGCGAGCATTTCCTGCTCCTGCGCAACCGCCATGGCGCGGCGCTCCTCCGCCTTGGCCTGTGCGATGCGGCGGTCGGCTTCCGCCTGGTCCATCTGCAACTGCGCGCCGACGTTGCGCCCGACGTCCACGTCGGCGATGTCGATCGAGAGGATCTCGAACGCTGTGCCGGCGTCGAGGCCCTTGTTGAGCACGGTGCGGCTGATGAGGTCGGGGTTCTCGAGCACCGCCTTGTGCGTCTCGGACGAGCCGACGGTGGTGACGATGCCCTCGCCGACGCGGGCGATGATCGTCTCTTCGCCAGCGCCGCCGACCAGACGGGCGATGTTCGCGCGCACGGTCACGCGCGCCTTGGCGCGCAGTTCGATGCCGTCCTTGGCGATGGCGGCGACCACGGGGGTCTCGATGACCTTGGGGTTGACCGACATCTTCACAGCCTCCTCGACGTCGCGACCGGCGAGGTCGATGGCGAGGCTCTTTTCAAACTCCAGCGGGATCTCGGCGGACTGCGCGGAGATCATGGCGTTGATGACGCGGTCGACGTTGCCGCCGGCGAGGAAGTGCGCCTCGAGCATGTTGCGGTCGATCTTCAGACCCGCCTTCTGCGCCTTGATCAGCGCGCGCACGATCTTCGAAGGGTTGATGCGGCGCAGGCGCATGCCGAACATGCTGAACAGGCTGACGTGTACGCCCGATGCCAACGCCTCGATCCACAGACCGATCGGGAACATCGTGAAGAACACGATGATGACGATGAGGATCGCGATGCCGATGAACAGATAGACCATAGGTTCCATAAACTCCACTCCTCCAGATTCATTGTCCGAAACCGCCGCCCACGGCGGTCAGGCCGGATTGCCATTCCCGTCCAGTTCGCGGACGACGATGCGGTTGCCCTCGACGCGCTCCACGCGCACGGAGCGTTCGGCGTCGACGAAGTCGCCGTCGGAGACGACGTTGAGCTTGACGCCGTCGAATTCGGCGATGCCTGCCGGACGCAGCGCCGTGCGCGTCCGCCCCGTCTTGCCGATGAAGTAGTTCAGCGCCTCGCCCTCCGCCGCGTGCGGGTTCTCCACCTGCGCGTTGAGCACCAGCTTTGAGCGGCTCAGCCGCCCTTTGGAGAACGAGTGCATGGCGATGGAAAAGCCGATGCCCAGCAACAGTACGCTGATCAGCGCCAGAATCAGCGCCTGCAGCGGCGTCGGTTCCATCAGCGCGATGCCGCCGATCATCAGGATTGCGCCCGAGATGCCCGCCACGCCGAAGCCGGGGATGTACATCTCCACGATCAAAAGCACATAGCCCACGATCATCATCACCAGCGCCGGTATGTGCGCCAGCACCAGCGCGCCCAGTTCGTTCATGCGGATTCCTCCTCATCGTTCGCTTGGTTCCAGTATAACACATCGCCGCGCCGGCGAAAAGGCATTTGCGCTCAAAAATACATCCGAACGGCTGAAACGTCGCTTTCCGCGTCCCAGCGCGCCGCGGACGATTTTGCTTGTGGCGGCGGACGCCGCAGAACGCTTTGCCGTGCGGGGAACGGCGAAGATGCGAGGCGCCGCGCGGGGACCAGGACGCGCGAGCTTGATGGCGGTTGCGCAGGCGGATGGATACACGCGAGCGGCGTTGTGCGGGGAACGGGACGCGCGACTGCGAGGGACAGGCCGAGCGGCGCCGCGTGGAGGCGCGGCGGAGGCGGAAGCATGCGGAGAAATCGCACAGGCGGCGCGCGGCGCGGCGTTCGCGCAAGCGGCGGCGTTCGACCGGCGCGGGGTGTGGACGGTACCCAACAACTGTGCGGTGGTCCGGCGGCTTGACGGCAGGCGCGCTTGTGCGGACGGCGGTTTCCGTGCCGGCTTCGCTCGCGGCAGTCTCCGATCGCCCGGAGAGCGCTTTTCCTTGCCGCCCGGGAGGCGGCGCACCCATCGCCCTCTGGCAGGCGGAAGCTAGCGGATTGGAAGATCGGATGGCGGCATGCCGGTCAGGCGCTCGGCGACGGCGCGGTCGGCGGCGGCGAGATCGTAGCGCGGAAGATCGGCGGGCGCTGCCCACGCGATGGCGTTGCAGTCCAGCGTGCGCGGCTCACCGGCGACGATCTCCGCGCAGTAGAACAGCAGGAGCAGGTCGCGCGTCCCGTCCGCGATCCGGCGCGCGTCGAGGATGCGCCCGACGCGCACCTCGACGCCCAATTCCTCGCGCAGCTCCCGCGCCAGCGCCTCCTCCGGCGATTCGCCCGCTTCCAGTTTTCCGCCGGGGAACTCCCACTTCAGCGGCATCGGCCCGCCCGGCTTGCGCTGGCAGATCATGATTCGGTCCGCGCGGCGGACGACGCCTGCGACGACGGCGATCATGTGCATTCCTCCCTGTCATGGTTGCTGTTCTGTTTGATCGGGCGGTCGGATTCCCTGCCGCGCCGCGGCGGGCACGGTTCAATTGGCGCCGCGCAAAACAACCTGCCTGCCATGAACGGAGCGGGCGTTTGCCGCGGCGCGCGATTCCCCGACGTTGCCGCGCGGCTTTCCGCCGGTGCGGCGGATATTCTGCGCCGACGCGCGCTTCTTGCGCAGGCTGGTCTTGACGCGGTTGAATGTGCGCCGCGCAAAACGGCCTGCCTGCCATGAAAACGCCTGTCCGTTCGGGACGGAGTGGTTTCCCTGCGGCGCAAATTGACCGAAGAGCAGGTCGTGGACGCTCCGTTCATCCTCGACTGCGGCGGAAAATGCGCGCCGGGTGGAGCGAACCGGACAATGTCCCCATAGATATAGGAGATGAGCGTGCGGCGGAAAATGTGCCGAACCGGTCTGTTTGCGCGCTTCTGAAAGATGCTTTGAGGGGAAACTTTTTCGGCGAGCGCGCGGTCATCCGAGTCCGAAGGCGTCGGCGAGATGTTCACAGCAGGCGCGAAGCCCGCTGGTCAGCGCCGCGGCGAGGTCGTTGAGCGCGGTCGCGATCCGATTGCTCAGCGCATGCAGCGCGCCGCCCAGCGAAGATGCGAGCGCGTCCGCCTCTTCGCCGGCATCCTGCACGGCGTCGGCGGCAAAGCGCGTCCAGGCGTCCGGCACGGCGCCGGCATAGTCCGCCAGCGCCGTGCCCACGTCCAACCGCGCGCGCAGCGCGTCCTCGCCGGCAAGTGCTTCGGGGAGCGCGCCCGTGCTGGCAGCTGTTGCGGACACGGGCGGGGAACCGGCGTCGTCCACCGCCTGTCCGGCAAAGCGCGTTGCCTGAGGACCGGCGAGATGCGTGTCCGGCACGGCGCTGTTTGCCGTGGCCACCGGTTGAATTTCGGTCTTGCCCGCCGCCTGCCCCGCGGCAGACAATGCCGGACGCGCCATGGGAACGGCGGCGAACAGCGCCGCGACCGTCAGCGCAGCCAACAGGAATCGCCTTCCGCATTTCATGTGCGCCGCCCTCCTTTGCTACCTGTATCGTTACTCCTATTATCCACGCCGGCGCGCCGTTTGTCAACCGCATGCGCTTGCCGGACGGAACGCGGGCGCTGTTCCGATCTTCCGCGCCGCCGCGCCCTTTGCCAGCGTTGAAGGGCGCACGTGATGCCGGCACCGCGCGCCGTGCGCGGCACAGGTTCCGGCTCGACGTCATCGCCGCAAACTCCGCCATGCCGGCGTCGTGCGCCGTGTGCGCGGCACAGGAGCAGCCGGATTTTGCGCGCGAGCGCGGTCTCGCATTGCGCGCGCAGCCGAACGCGTGCGGAGGCATATCTGTCCGCCGGATCGCGGCTGTTCGATTTGTCGGCGCATGCGCGGCGCGGACCGTCTGCGGGCTGTCGGGCAAGAGGGGCAAAGTGCACGCCGATTCGGCGGCGCATGCGCGGCGCAGACCTCCGTGCCGTGCAGAAAAAACGAGCGGGCAGGGGAAACCCCTGCCCGCAGGCGCCCGAAATTCGGGAATGGTCGATTGTATCAGTCGGCGAGGCGCTTGTAAGCGGCCAGGCGCGCGGCGGCGTCCTCTTCGGACTCCTTGAACAGTTCCGGCGCGACGTCCGGGAACTGGCGCAGCAGCGTGGCGTAGCGGTTTTCGCCCCTGATGAAATCCTGATACGACGCGGTCGGATCCTTCGAGTCGAGCGTGAACTTCTTGCCCTCCTCGGCGGTCGGGTTGTAGCGGTAGGTCTGCCAGTAGCCCGCCGCGACAGCCTTCTTGATCTCGAGCTGCGCCTGATTCATCTTGATGCCGTGGTTGATGCAGGGCGCGTAGGCGATGATCAGCGACGGGCCCGGATAGGCTTCCGCTTCGGTCATGGCCTTGAGCACCTGCGCCGGATCGGACATGGCGACCTGCGCCACGTAGACGTAGCCGTAGGACATCGCCATCATGCCCAGATCCTTCTTCTTGGTGCGCTTGCCGGCGGCGGCGAACTTCGCGACCGCGGCGTGCGGGGAGGACTTGGAGGCCTGTCCGCCGGTGTTGGAGTACACCTCGGTGTCGAGCACCAGCACGTTGACGTCCTCGCCCTGCGCGAGCACGTGGTCGAGTCCGCCGTAGCCGATGTCGTAGGCCCAGCCGTCGCCGCCGAAGATCCAGAAGGACTTCTTCGTCAGCAGGTCGGCGTTCTCGACGACCTTGCGGGCCAGCGTGCAGGCTTCGCACGGGCAGATCTTGCCGTTGGCGAGCCATGCGGCCTCGCCGGGCGTGCCGGTCAGGTCGCGCGCCGGATCGGTGGCCACCTTGCAGGCCTCGAGCAGCTTCGCGCCCGCGGTCTTGGAGCCCTCGGCGTCGTTCATCTTCTCCAGCCACTCTGCGCCGGCGGCCTGGATGGTCTCGTCGCAGTAGGGGATGGCGATCAGCTTGCGGACGGTGTCGGCCAGCTTCTCGCGGCGCTGCTTGACGCCGATCTGCATGCCGAAGCCGAACTCGGCGTTGTCCTCGAACAGGCTGTTCGCCCACGCCGGACCATGGCCCTCTTCGTTGACCGTGTAGGGGCAGGTCGGGGCGGAGCCGCCGTAGATGGAGGAGCAGCCGGTGGCGTTGGCGATGATCATGCGGTCGCCGAACAGCTGGGTGACCAGCTTGACGTAGGGCGTCTCGCCGCAGCCCGCGCAAGCGCCGGAGAACTCAAACAGCGGCTTCTTGAACTGGCTGTCCTTGACGGTCTTGAGGTTCAGCTCGCCCTTGAACTCAGGCAGCTTCTGCGCGAACTCCCAGTTCGCCTCCTGCGCGGACTGGCTCTCCAGCGGCTTCATCTCCAGCGCGAGCTTGGCGCCCTTCTGGTTGACGGGGCAGACCTGCGCGCAGTTTCCGCAGCCGGTGCAGTCCAGCGGGGAGACCTGCATGCGGTACTGATAGCCCTTGAACTTCGGGCCCAGCGCCGCCTTGGTCTCGAAGGCGGCCGGGGCGTTCTTCATGTCCTCCTCGGAGATGAGGTACGGACGGATCGCGGCGTGCGGGCAGACCATCGAGCAGTTGCCGCACTGGATGCACGCGTCGATGTTCCACTGCGGAACGGTGACGGCGATGCCGCGCTTTTCAAACTTGGTCGTTCCGGTGGGCACGCGGCCGGCGGCGTCGATCATGCTGACGGGCAGCTTGTCGCCCTCCTGCGCGAGGATCGGCGCGACGAACGCGTCGAAGTACTCGGTCGTTCCCTCGACCTTGACCGGAACCGCGCCCTCGGTCGTGGTGGCCCACTCGGCGGGCACCTTGACCTCGTTTAGGCCGGAGATGGCGATGTCGATGGCGTCCCAGTTCTTCTTGACGATCTCGTCGCCCTTCTTGCCGTAGGTCTTCTTCGCATACGCCTTCATGTACTCATCGGCCTGCTCGTAGGGGATGATGTTGGCGAGCTTGAAGAACGCCGCCTGCATGATGGTGTTGATGCGGCCGCCCATGCCGACCTTCTGGGCCAGCGAAATGGCGTCGATGGTGTAGAGCTTGGCTTCCTTCTTCGCCAGCAGCTGCTTCATGGAGGCCGGCAGGTGGGTGTTCAGCTCCTCGGCCGTCCACGGGCAGTTGAGCAGGAAGGTGCCGCCCTGCTTGAGCGCGGAGACCATGTCGTACTTGGTCAC